>CAZLII010000308.1:0-5930 GCA_964559065.1 uncultured Nitrospirales bacterium
GGAGATCAAGATTGACGCTTCCAAAGCCCCCGTGTTCAAGCCCGGCAAGGCGCTCAAGGCGTTGGTGGAGCGCCAGCCGCCGGAGCAAGAGGGCGCCCCCCCTTCAGACCAGGCCGGGATGGCGCCCGCGCGTTGATGTCACCGCCCTTCGCCGCCATTACGTTCTTCTAGCCGGAGGCGGCGCGCCGCTGAAGATGTCGGACGCGAATTTCCATGACAAGATTGAAAGGCGCATGTGGTGTCCAGTGACGAGAAACGGATGACCTTCACGGAGCATCTGAGTGAATTGCGCACCCGCCTTATCTATTCCCTGGGCGCGCTGGCGGCGAGCGTCGTTTTGTGCTACATCTTTTCCAACTTTCTGCTGGAGACGCTGGGGCGTCCGCTGACGTCGCTCGCGGAGCGGGGCTTTTTCCAGGCGGCTGATACGCCTGCCGACCCCGATGCGCCTGCCGACCCTGCGCCGCCGCGCCCGATAGGCACCGCCGCCGCACCGAGATGGACGGTGCTGAACCCGCTTGAAATCGTGCTGGTCAAACTGCGGCTGGCGGGCTACATGGGGCTTGTCCTGGCCTTTCCCTTCATACTGTACCAGGTTTGCTCTTTTATCTTTCCCGGCCTGCGGGACAATGAACGCCGCGCCGTCCTGATTCTCATTTATGGGTGCAGCGTGCTGGCGGCGGCGGGCGTGTTGGTGGCCTACTTCGGCGTGATGCCGTTGTTCATGCCCTATGTGATGAGTTTCGTGCCGGACGGCTGGGAAGTGCAATTGCGGGCCAGTGAAACCATCTCGCTGATTCTGCTATTTCTGGCGGCCTTTGCGGTCGCCTTTCAGTTTCCCATGGCCGTACTTATTCTGGTGTATATGGGCTTGTTGACCCCGGCCACATTGAAAAAACACCGCCGGCTGGCGATTGTGGGCCTGACGATAATTTCGGCCATCTTGACGCCGCCGGACCCCGTATCCATGATGATTATGCTGTTTCCGCTCTTCCTGCTGTACGAGGGCAGCATCTGGCTGTCCTATCTTGTCCTGCTGCGCAAGAAGCGGACCGGTGCGGAAACGTGAGGTAGCGCTGCCATGATGGGAATCGGCTTTGGCGAAATGGTGCTGATCGCGGGGATTGCCCTGATTTTCCTGGGGCCGGAGAAATTCCCCGAATTCGCCAAGATTGTCATGCGCACCATCCGCGATCTTCGGGGCTACATGGACGACATCAAAGACGAGGTCTCGAAAGAATTGCGCCCCGTCCAGAAGGAAATCCGGTCCCTGTCGCGCTATGACCCGGAGACCTATATTGACGCCATGACGGGCCATTCGGGCGGTGACAACAGCGCCAACGGTGAAACACCGCCCACCGCCGGGGCGGGCGATAAGAGCGCCGGCGACACGCAGGAAGCCCCCGCCAAAGAGGACTCCCCCGCCGACCCCGAGGCGCAAACCGCTTCCCCACCGGAAACAGCGGACGACGCCCCACCCCCCGCCGAAGACGACGCGGCGTGGGGCCACGCCGAAGAACAATATCCCGAACCTCCCGAACGGATGGACGGCTGAGACATCCCCCGGCGCGTCCACCGTCTTGACCCTCAAGTTCCTTCAGTTCCCCGCCGATATAGGGGAAAGCGACGGATTTCAATCAAGGGCCTGTTGGGGCAGGCCCGGAGGGTCTTACAATGGGAAACCCCGGTCTGATGCAGTTGTCTCCCGCCTTTTTTGCGACGCAGAAAACCACGCCATCGCCATCGCAGACCGTGGCGGCGCGGCCTGTCGCGCCGCCGGGACTGCTGCACCGCGCCGCGCGGAGTGACGCCCCCGCGGAAACATGGCCCGCCCAGCCCGATCCGGGCGTGGATGAGGCCTTTGCGGCGACGGTCTATTCTTCGCAGATGCGCTACGCATCGCTTGCTGCGCGCTTCCAGGAAGTCGCGGCGCGTTTCGCCGAAAATCATGGCGGCCAGGAAATTGCAGCACAAGAAGCACAGATGACCTTTGATTTCTTCGCGGAAAGCAGGACGGAAATCCGGATCGGTTTCCAGCAGCGCAGCGTGGCGCTCGCGGAGGGACTGAACGCGACCCGGCGGGCGACGTACCTGGAGATCAGCCGCGAAGTGGCGGCCCGCTTTGAATTCAGCGGAAGCATTTCCGGCGCGGCCCTGCAGGGCTTCGCAGGCGCGGCGGAAAGTCTTTCCGGCGAAGGGACGCTCTTCGACAAACTGATGGCCCTGGCCAACCAATTGCTTGAGATGGGCAATGCCTTTTTCGACGATGTGATGCGGCTTTTTGAGGGGTTTTCGGGCGGATCACAGACAGGTTCCTACGATGATTTCCTGCGCGAGACGCTGAACCGATTCCTGCAGGGACTGCCGGGAATGAACAACGCCGCGCCGGGCATGAACGGGGTCGCCGTCGCAGGATTTCAGTTGGAATTCAGGTTCGAAATCAGCGTCAGCGCACAATTCACCTTCCAGGAACTCCAGGGCGATGTGCAGCAGGCGGACCCCATCATCCTCGACCTCAACGGCAATGGCTTTGACTTGACCAATTACCGCGACGGCGCGCGCTTCGACATCCTCGGCAACGGGCGCGCCGTGCCGACGGCCTTCGTCACCGGCGGCGACGCCTTTCTCGCCATTGACCGCAACGGCGACGGCATCATCAACAGCGGCAGGGAACTTTTCGGCGATCAAAACGGCGCGGCCAACGGCTTCGAGGAATTGCGGAAACTGGACAGCAACGGCGACGGCGTCATTGACCGCCATGACGCGGATTTCGACAAGTTGCTGCTCTGGCGCGACAATGGCAACGGCATCACCGAGCCGGGCGAATTGATCTCGCTTCGCGATGCGGGCATCGCCGCCATCAGCATCAACTACCGCAACGTCAACCACGGCGCGGCGGGCGGCAACCGCATCGCGCAACTTGCCTCATTCCGGTGGAGCGACGGCCGCACCGGCGCCGCCGGCGACGCCATCCTGAACTACATCGCATAATCTGCACACGTGAGATCGTCCCCATTTCCTGATACGATGCTATTGTGAGATTCATGCATCTGGGAGACAGAAAAACTGAAAGGGCCGATCCATGTATGATGGTCGGATAACTGCATCAAAGGAAGTCCTGGGACGCAACCGAAGATGGCATGCAGGCCTTCTGGCGTTTCTCTTGTGCATCTCACTGCCCATTGCCGGCAGGGCTGCTGAGACCATCGCCGAGGGATTGATCGCGTCCGGGGAGCCAGGCTGGCCGCAATGGCGCGGCCTGCGTCGCGACGGGATATCGGACGAGAAGGGGCTTCTGGGGGCATGGCCGAAAGAGGGGCCTTCCCTGCGCTGGAAGGCTGAGGGACTGGGGGTGGGCTGGTCTTCGCCCATCATCGTGGGCGATCGGGTGTATATCACCGGGGATGTCAATGAGGACCTTGTGCTTTGGGCGCTCGATCATGAAGGCACGGTGCAATGGCGCGCGCGGAATGGCGCGGCGTGGACAGGGTCTTATCCGGGGTCGCGGGCCTGTTGCGCGTATTCCGAGGGACGCCTCTATCTTCTCAATGCGCATGGCCGCCTGGCCTGCTTTGATGCCGCAGACGGCGCCGAAATCTGGGCCACTGACGTGCTCAAACGCTTCAACGCAGAGAACATCACGTGGGCCATGAGCGAATGCCTGCTGGTGGACGGGCCGCGCGTCGTTGTCACCCCCGGCGGCAAAAACGCGCTGGCGGCGGCGCTGGACAAGCAAACCGGGGAGACGGTCTGGACCACCCCGCCGCTGGAAGGCGAACTGACTTCGTATTCCTCCCCGCTGCTCTTCGCGCATGCGGGCCGCCGCATCATCGCCAATTGTTCGTCCCGGCATGGCTTCGGCGTTGATGCCGACACCGGCGAACTGCTGTGGACGGTTCCGATGAGCAACCGATATCTGGTCAACGTCGCCATGCCGATATACGGTTCGGGAAGCGTGTTCTATGTGACATCCTATGCGGAGGATGGCCGGCGTTACCGGCTGACAGAAGACGGGCGGGGGATAAGCGCGCAGCATGTCTGGACCGTGCCCATTGACACGGTGACGGGATCGGGCGTCCTCGTTGACGGCGTCCTCTATATTTCCGGCTATCAAAAGGCCAAGTGGTGGTTTGCATTCGATTGGGAGACGGGAAAAACAAAATATGAACACAAAGACCTGACAACAGGCGCGGCCATTTACGCCGATGACCGGCTCTATGTGCTCGATGAACGCGGTGCGGCGGCCCTGCTGAAACCCACCCCTGACGGATTTGAAACAACCGGACACTTCCAGTTGACCAGCAAGCGCGTGCGCGATGCCTGGGCGCATCCGGTGCTGCTCGATGGCCGCCTCTATCTTCGTTATCACGATACGCTGTGGTGTTACGATGTGAAAAGGCCGGAATGATGCTGTAAAGAATATCATCTATTCGTGTTTGATTAAGAAAGTTCCTTCTCAAGCGAACACGAATGATCTCAGACGCTTCTTTCCCAGGCTGCACTTGGGAATGGTCCCGACGCGCTACGGATTGATTGATTCGACATATTCCCGGAACGCCTCCGCGATGCGGGCGTCTTCGGCGGAACCGCGATGGACGACGAGGCGGTAGCGCAGCCGGAAGGATTCGCCGGCGGGCAGGGTGAATTCCTCCTCGTGGGGCCAGCAGACGCCGAGGAAGCCGTAGTGTCGCATGATCCAGCCGATATGGGGGTAGCCGGGGTTGCCGGGATGCTGGAAGAAGGCCGCGCCGGAAAGGGGGCCGTCCGGGCGGACCGGATAGGAGACGTCGGTCCACGGGGTTTCGTAGCGGAGTTGGTCCTCGTCAATCGGGCCGCCGGCGGTGGTGAACTGCATGGGCTTGCGGGTGGCGTCTGGCCGGAGGCAGAGGCCGCCGTAGCCTTTGTCCTTTGCGCCGAGGAAGGTGGCGGTTTCGCCGCTGACGTTTTCAAATTGGAGATCGAAATCAATGTCGCGCCGATTCTCGCGGACGGGATGCACGACGATGCGGATGCTTTCGCGGATCAGCGGCTTCTCCGGTGCGTCAAGATACACCCACACATTATTCACAGCGATTTCCGCGCGGTCTTCGCCCGCCTCGCGCGTGATCCATTTTTCGTGCAGTTGCCGGGCGGTGTTGGTCACCCACACGTCCAGCGGCTTGCCGCCGATGCTGCACAGGGGCCACGCCCAGAAGACCCCGCGATGGTGGAAATGGTCGAGCGGAAAGTCCTGCGTCATGATCTCGCCGTCCAGGCCGTAGAGCGGATGGATGTAGCAGGACCGCCGGTGCTGTTCCGGCACGAGCCGGGGCGGTTCCACCGTTTCGTAGTTGTAGACGAAGACGGGCTTGCCGTCGTCGAGCAGCGTCAGCGATTTCCCGTCGTCCTCCAATGAGAACGCCGCGCACAGCATGACAAATGTGGTCAGGTATGTCATGGCTTATTCCTCCTTGCCGCTATCCCCGGCAGGTTATGTGCGATTCATCACAAAGGCGCTGATAACGCCGTCAAATACAGCGTAATGTTCTTGAATTGTTTCAGGGAATGACATTTCTTCCCCTCACCCTTCCCCTCTCCCGATGGGAGAGGGCTTATGCGATGTTTTCAAGGTCTTGCTCCCTCTCCCCCCGGGAGAGGGGTGGGGTGAGGGCGTCTTAAGATCTCAAATCCTTGTGTTGCAGGTATTTAATTGCTCTGTGTTCTCCGCGTCTCTGCGTTGAATACGTTCCGGGCTGCATTGTGCTTTCCCGGCGTTTACTCCAGTCAGCAGCGTTCAGCCTACCACGTTTCGGCGGTGGCTTCCAAGAACGCCTCGATATTCTCGGTGGGCACGCCGGGCGGCATGCCGCAGCCGCAGGAGAGCAGCACGCCGGCGCGGGCGCTCAGCCCGTGAAGCAGTTCCCGCAGCGAAGCGCGCACGGCGTCGGGAG
>CAZLII010000309.1:0-5908 GCA_964559065.1 uncultured Nitrospirales bacterium
TGGTGGAGCGTTCCATCTCGTCGAGTTTGCTCTTGATGTACTTGATGGTTTCCTCCATGCGGGGGATGATGGTGTGCTCGAGCGCGTTGACGCGGCGGCGGGTCTTCTCGATTTCCTGGCTGAGCAGGCGGATGGTCTGTTCGAGTTCGGCCATTTTGAGGAGTTTGGGCAGGAACGCCTTGAGTCCGGCGATGGCCTTGTCGAGTTCGGAGGAGGTGTGGATGAGCGAGTAGCCGCCGGTGCTTTCGCCGAAGGTGATTTCGAGATGCGGCACGACGACGCTCATGATACGGTGTGGTTTCTCGACAATATTGAGGTCCTGCCGGGTCAGTTCGAGGGCGTCTTCGGTGATCAGGCGCGAGGAGGTGGCCTCGGCGAGCACGAAGAACTTGAGCACGCGCGGCAGTTCCTCATCCACAGCGAGGCGGGCTTCGCGGTACGCCTTGGCGTAGTTGCCGAAGTCCTTCATCAGGCCGTCGAGTTTGTCCTTGAGCAGTTTGTGGCCGCGCCTCGCGACGACATGCCGCTTGCGCAGTCGGAGCAGTTCCATGCGTGTCGGGTTGACCGCCAGTCGCATTGTATTGCTTTCCTTATCGCGTTAAAAGGCGCTCAGTCCTTCTTCGGGTAATACTTCTCAATATAGGCGTCGCGCACGCGCTTGAGTTCGGCGCGCGGGATCATGGCGAGCAGGTCCCAGCCGATGGCGAGGCTCTCCTCGATGGTGCGGTTCTCGTCTTCGCCCTGCCGGATGAACTTGTCCTCGAAGGCGTCCGCAAATTTCACCATAAGGATGTCGGATTCGCTCAGGGCGGATTCGCCGAGTACGACGGCGAGTTCCTTGGCGTTCTTGCCGCGCGCGTAGGCGGCGTACAACTGGTTCATCACGTCGGCGTGGTCTTCGCGGGTTTTCCCGGCGCCGACGCCCTTGTCCTTGAGCCGGGAAAGCGAGGGCAGCACGTCCACCGGCGGGTAGATGCCCTGGGCGTGCAGGGGCCGGCTGATGATGATTTGGCCTTCGGTGATGTATCCCGTCAGGTCGGGGATGGGGTGCGTCTTGTCGTCTTCGGGCATGGTCAGCACGGGGAACTGGGTGATGGAGCCGCTCTTGCCCTTGATGCGTCCGGCGCGTTCGTAGATGGTGGACAGGTCGGTGTAGAGGTAGCCGGGATAGCCGCGACGCCCGGGCACTTCCTTGCGCGCGGCGGAGATTTCGCGCAGCGCCTCGCAGTAGTTCGTCAGGTCGGTCAGGATGACGAGAACGTGCATGTCCTTTTCATACGCGAGAAATTCGGCGGCGGTCAGGGCCATGCGCGGCACGGCGATGCGCTCGATGGCGGGGTCGTCGGCCAGGTTCATGAAGAGCACGGCGCGCTCGATGGCGCCGGTGCGCCTGAAGTCGGCGATGAAGAATTCCGATTCCTCGAAGGTGATGCCCATGGCGGCGAAGACCACGGCGAATTTCTCGCCGGTCTTGAGCACACGCGCCTGGCGCGCGATTTGCGCGGCCATGCGCGAGTGCGGCAGGCCGGAGCCGGAGAAGATCGGCAGTTTCTGGCCGCGCACCAGGGTATTGAGCAGGTCAATGGTCGAGATGCCGGTCTGGATGAACTCGTTCGGGTAGTCGCGCGCGTAGGGGTTCATCGGGTTGCCGTTGATGTTCAGCCACTTTTCGGGGATGATGGCCGGGCCGTCGTCAATGGGCCGGCCGAAGCCGTCGAAGACGCGACCAAGCATGTCTTGCGACACGCCCAATTCGATGCCCTTTCCCAGAAATTTGACCGTAATATCCCGCGGCGAGAGGCCGGAGGTGCCTTCGAAGACCTGGACAATCGCCCGGTCTCCGTTCACCTCCAGCACGCTGCCCCGGCGCGTGCTCCCGTCCGTCAATTTGATGTCGGTCAATTCGCCGTAGGTGATGCCTTCCACGCCTTCGACCAGGATCAGCGGGCCGATAATGTCTTTTGCTGTGCTGTATTCTCTCGTAACCACTTTCTTACCCCATCCGGTTTTCAGGTGTCGCCGTATCCGGGCGCGCCGCCTCAGCGCGGCAACGCCTGTATGGCCTCCGTGATGTGTTGTTTCAATGTCTCGAACGCTTCGGGATCATCTTCGGGGATCAACTTCGCCCGAGAGACGGCCTCCAGCGGTTCTATACTCAGCAGTTTGGACAGGGGCGCGCCCTCCGCCAGGGCGGGGCGGGCCTCGTCGTAATAATGCAGGATGACCGAGAGCAGGCGGAACTGCTTGGGCAGCGAGGTGTAGGTGTCGCGGTCATCAAAGGCGTTCTGGTGCAGGAAATCTTCGCGGATCATCTTCGCAGCCTGCATGAGCAGGCGGTCTTCGGACGGCAGCGCGTCCATGCCGACCAGTCGCACCAGTTCTTCCAGTTCCGCCTCGCGCTGCAGCAGGCCCATGGCGCGACTGCGGCGTTCCTGCCATTTCTCGTCCAGGTTCTCGTTGGCCCACCTGTCCACCACCTCCTGATACAGCGAATAGGAGGTCAGCCAGTTGATGGCGGGGAAGTGGCGCGCGAAAGCCAGTTTGTCGTCCAGACCCCAGAAGACCTTGACGACGCGCAGCGTGGCCTGCACGACCGGCTCGGAGAAGTCGCCGCCCGGCGGCGAGACGGCGCCGATGATCGAGAGCGAGCCGGGGCGTTCGTCGGAACCCTGGCAAATGACGCTGCCGGAACGTTCGTAGAAACTGGCGATGCGCGACCCCAGGTACGCGGGGTAGCCTTCTTCGCCGGGCATTTCTTCGAGGCGGCCCGACATCTCGCGCATGGCTTCCGCCCAGCGACTCGTCGAGTCGGCCATCAGCGCCACGGAATAGCCCATGTCGCGGAAGTATTCGGCAATGGTGATGCCGGTGAACACGCTGGCTTCGCGCGCGGCCACGGGCATGTTCGAGGTGTTGGCAATGAGTACGGTGCGCTCCATCAGCGGTTCGCCGGACTGCGGGTCCTTGAGTTCGGGGAACTCCATGAGCACGTCGGTCATTTCGTTGCCGCGTTCGCCGCAGCCGACATAGACCACGATGCTGGCGTCCGCCCATTTGGCCAACTGGTGCTGCACGACGGTCTTGCCGCTGCCGAAAGGACCGGGCACGCAGGCGGTGCCGCCCTTGCTCATGGGGAAGAACATGTCGAGCACGCGCTGACCGGTGACCAAGGGGTCGGTGGGCGGCAGTTTGCGCTGCACGGGGCGCGACTGCCGCACGGGCCAGCGCTGCACCATGCTCACGTTCACCGGACCCTTGTCCGTTTCGATGACGGCGACGGTCGTGTCCACGTTGCCGGTGACGGGACCGATTTTCGTGACTTTGCCCGACACATTTGGCGGCGCCATGATTCTGTGCACCACCAGTTTGCTCTCCTGCACCGTGCCGAGCACGTCGCCGGGCTGCACCGCGTCGCCAACCTTGGCCACAGGCTCGAAATTCCATTGTGCGTTGCGGTCCAGGGCGGCGCTCTCCGCGCCGCGCACGATGAAATCGCCGTAATCGGCGTACAGGGTGTCGAGCGGGCGCTGCACGCCGTCGTAGATGGACCGGATGAGGCCGGGGCCGAGTTCGACGCTGAGGGCTTCGCCAGTGCGTTTGACGGGCTGCCCCGGGCCGATGCCTTCGGTTTCTTCGTATACTTGGATCGAGTAGTCGTCGCCGCGGATTTCGATGATTTCCCCGAAAAGGCCGTGATCGCCGACGCGGACCATTTCATACATGCGCGCGCCGGACAGCCCCCGCGCCACCACCAGCGGCCCGGACACCTTGACGACTACACCCTCATTATTGCTCATAACCTAGACCCTTGTTTTCCGCGTTATCGGGCAATCGCGTTGCCGCGCCCTTATTCCTTACCCAACATATCCACGCCGATGGAGTGCTCCACCATTTTCCGCATCTCTTTGAATCCGAGATGGCTGCTGCCCATATGCGTCGGAATCGTGGTGAGAATGGCCGGCGAACTTTCGCGGAATTGCCGCATCGCCTCCGGGTTCTCCGCCGCCGCGCTCTCCGTCACCAGAACCAGGCTGGTCTCCGGATCGCGGGCGAGGCGGTTCAACGCACTCAGCACGCTGTCCGCGCTGTCCGCATGGACAATCTCGAAGCCCACGCCCTTGAACCCCTGAATCAGGGGCTTCTCTCCCACGACAAATGCCTTAGACATAACACGCTCTTACTCTGCTCTTGAGAATATCGGGATCAATTTTGTTGAGCCTGCCGCTGATCACCAATTTCAGGTTGAACGCCTCGACCCACAGTCCCCACAGAAAACCCGCCACGCGCTCCGGCCCCATGGTCTGCATCTTTACGCGGCGCGCCAGGTCGGTCAGATAATCCGAGGTGATATGCTCGAAGCGCACCACCTGTTCCTCTTCCGGCGCTTCCAGTGCTTCCTGGTACAGGTCGCCCAGCCGGCCCGGAATCAGCGCGCCCCAGCCGCGTGGGTCGCCCGCCGCAATCATGTCGCCCAGTACGCCGTTGAACGGCCCCAGAGGCAGGAAATGCTGCTGGTACATCTTTAGCGGGTGGCCGGACCGCGCCGCGCGCCACAACACCACAACCGCCCGCGCCAGCACGCGCTCGCGCACCCAGTACTCGATGAACGGCGCTTCCAGGGAGGCCCCAAGCGCCAGGTAGTGCCGGAGATACGCGCCGTCCAGCGTCATATCCACCACTATCGGATTGACGGCTTCCGCGCCGACGGCGAGTTGCGCCACCGTCGCCCGGATCACATCCGGCAGCAGGCTGACATTGCCGGCGGCAACTTCATTCAGCCGGTCTTCCGAGAAGATGCTGATCAGGAACGGATACGCCCCGCGATGCTGCACGGCCCGCTTGAGGTTGAGGTAGTCGTCCGTCAGCGTGAAGAGGTCCGCCACCGCCGTTCGGGGGCTGTCGCGCCGCAGGGAAAGCACGAGATTGTGCACATAGGCGTCAATGATCGCGCTCCAATCCTCCCACGTCACCGCGCCGGGGTTCATGTGCTCGCGCAGGGAGGTGTCCTGGAGCCGCTGAAAGAGGTCTTCGATGCGTTCCAGCCCCGCCAGGGACAGGAAAAAGTCCTGCCCCATCAGCCGCCCTTCCAGAGCGCTGATGCGGCCGCAGGCGAAGCCCCATTGATGCCTGTTTTTCGTTAAAGCCAGCACGCCTTATCCCTGTTCGTTCGCTTTGCCGAATATCTGCGCGGCAATCCGCGGAGCGTGTTCCCGTTCCAAGTCGCCCAGCAGGGTGCGCAGGGTTTGGTCAATCTGGAAATTCTCGGCCACATAGATGAAGCCGCCGGGTTCCGGCAGCGGATTCGCCGCATCCGCAGTCAACGTCTGGTCATCAGGCCGCCCCGCGTTGTATTCGCGCAGCATGGCCTCAAAGCGGTCCTTTTCGTCCGGATGCACCCGGATGCGGCCGCCCCGAAGGCCGCCGTCCTTGTCCCGCGCGGCCCGGTCCAGCAACAGCCGCATGATGGCCGCGTATTCGTCCTCCGGCAGTTTCAGGAGACGCGCATACGCCGCGTCAAATATCTGCCGCAGGCACGCATTCTTCCGCGCCAGCAATTCCTTGTTCGCCGCGCCACTGAACTGAATCAGTTTGCGCGCATATTCCTCTTCAATGGCCCGCACGGCCTGCTGATAGCGGCGTTCGCCCTCGGCTTCCGCCGCGCGGCGCGCCTGCTCCTCCTGCTCCGCCGCCGCCACTTCCGCCGCCTTCAGGATCAGGTCCGCTTCCTTCTGGGCCGATTCGCGCACGGCCCGGCTGATCTGCTCAAGCGCCATAGTGCTGCATCCTTCCTGCATCCCGGCGGCGCGCATGGCCGCCGGAGCGGGTGATTATTGCTGGAGGAACGCCGTGACCGCGTCGGCCGTCAGCCAGTTGATGGCAAGAATGCCCACCAGCAGCGCCACCACCG
>CAZLII010000310.1:0-5905 GCA_964559065.1 uncultured Nitrospirales bacterium
GGCTGGTATTCACGCTCAGCGAGGGGTCGCCCTACCGGGCGGAGACAACCGTGGAGGTGTCGGTGCTCCACGACAGTTCCTACGGGGAATTGCTGCCGGACAGCGGCGCGGATGCGGGGCTGTGGTGGTTTACGTCGGGCTGGAAAGTAAGCCGGACACGGCCCTTGCCGAGAATCGCGGGGAGCGCCATGCGCATTCAGGCCGCCCGCAACGAAACCGAAGCCGCGCAGGCGGTGCTCCGCCCGGCGCGGCCCATGCGCGGATTCCTGCCGGTGGCTGGCGATTTGATCGGCCCCGATGGCGCGGTGATCCCCGCGGAGCGGATCGAGGTCCTGCGCATGCACTACGTTTCAGTAACGCGCCCCACGGACTACGTGGGCGCGGTGGGGCTGTGGCCGGACCCGTTGCCGCCCTTCACCGGGCCGATCGACCTGGAGGCGGACCGCAACCAGCCGCTGTGGGTCCGGGTGCATGTGCCGCGCGACGCGGCGGCCGGACGCTACGCGGGCGCGATTCGTCTGGAAGCGGAAGGCTACGCCGCCGAAGTCCCGCTCGAAGTGGAAGTTTTCGACTTCACCCTTCCGGACCGCATGCAATGCACAACGGCCTTCGGGTTCAGCGCCCCGCTCGCGTTTCGCTATCACGGGGTGACGGAAGAAGCGCAGCGGCGCGCCGTGTATCGGTCCTACCTCGAAGCCCTGGGCGCGCACCACATCTCCCCCTACAATCCCGCCGCGCTGGACCCGTTTACCGTGCTTTGGCCGACCCCGGGCGACAACGGGCCGTTGCGCCCCGAACAACTCAAGCCGGTCATTGACTGGACCGCGTGGGATGTCGCCATGACCGAGGCGATGGACCATTTCCATTTCAATTCCTTCCAGATTCCCATTGTCGGATTGGGCGGGGGCACCTTTCACTCCCGCACGGAACCCAGCCTGCTGGGCTATTCCGAAGACACCCCGGAATATCAGGCGGCGTTCACGAACTACTGCCGCGCGGTCCAGGAACATCTCCGCGAAAAGGGCTGGCTGGACAACGCTTTTGTGTACTGGTTCGACGAGCCGGACCCGAAGGACTATGCATTCGTCATGAACGGCTTCCGGAAACTCAAGGAAGCGGCGCCGGACATCCCGCGCATGCTCACCGAGCAGGTGGAACCGGAACTCATCGGCGGGCCGAACATCTGGTGTCCGCTCACGCCGGAATTCGACATGGGAGCCGCCGAGGAACGCCGCAAGGCGGGCGACAAATTCTGGTGGTATGTCTGCACCGGGCCGAAAGCGCCCTATGTGACGCTGTTCATTGATCATCCCGGCACGGAAATGCGGGTGTGGCTGTGGCAGACCTGGCAGCGCCGCATTGACGGCATCCTGGTCTGGGAAACGAATTACTGGACCAGCAGCGCCGCCTATCCCGACCCCGACCACCCGCAGAACCCCTACGAAGACCCCATGGGTTGGACCTCCGGCTACAGCACGCCGCCCGGCGCGCGCATCCCCTGGGGCAACGGCGACGGACGCTTCCTGTATCCGCCTGAGGCCGCCGCCGACGGCAACCCGCCGCAGCCTGTGCTTGACCCGCCCGTCGGCAGCATCCGCCTCGACATGCTCCGCGACGGCATCGAGGACTATGAATACCTTGCCATGCTCGCCCGGCTGGTCGAACAACATGCCGGGAAGATGACCCCCGAAGACCGCGCGCAGTATGAGGCGCTGCTCGATGTGCCTGAAGCGATCACGGCGGACCTCACCCGCTTCACCATTGACCCCGAACCCATCGCGCACCGCCGCGTAGAAATCGCGCGCGCGATTGAGCAATTAAGCGGGAATTAACCTATCCGCCGAGCATCTTCAAGGGCAGGCCCGGACAGAAGCCATCCTCCGTGCTCTCCCACGGGCAGTAGTGGTAGCCGTCGGAGTTGTAGAACTGAATCACACGCAGCAATTCGGAAAGGTTGATTTGCCAGTTCTGCGGATTGTAGTCCGAAGCGTGCGGGACACAGGTTTCCATGGTCGGATTGGAGCCGGGCGCATAGCCGTCCTCGGTGCTTTCCGGCGGCTCGGCGCAGTGATAGCCGCCGCTGTTGAAGAACTGGATCACGCGCAAGAGTTCTGAGAGGCTGATCCGATTGTCTCCATCCTGATCCGCGCTATGGTATTCATCTTCTCCTTCGCCCTCGCCTTCTCCTTCTCCCTCGCCCTCGCCTTCTCCTTCGCCCTCGCCTTCGCCTTCGCCTTCTCCCTCGCCCTCGCCCTCGCCTTCGCCCTCGCCTTCGCCGCCTTCACCTTCCGGTTCCACATATACAGCGGCCGCCATGACAAGGTGTTCCTCGCTGTTGTCGCCCCAGAGGAATCGGACGTGCTGGGAGAAGAAACCGGGTTCCATTGCGCAGAAGCGGACCGTCGTTTCGTGCGAATGGCCCGGGGCGATAGTGAAAAGGAATCCTGATGTCAGCATGAACGGCGGGTCAACGGTGGCCACGCCGATGATCTGTTCGTCGCTGTTGTTCGTCAGGGTGAAGACGCCGGAAGCGCAGTCGCCGATGGGCACTTCGCCAAGGCTCAGCATCTGCGGCAGGATGAGCAAGTCAGGAGGCTCCTCGCCTTCGCCCTCACCTTCGCCCTCGCCTTCGCCTTCGCCCTCACCCTCACCCTCGCCTTCACCTTCCCCTTCCGCGCCGGAGCAAGCAAAAATAGCGACAATCGTCTTGTCGGTGTCCATAACGACCGTCAGTGGATTATCTGTGCTCATCCCGCCGGGCAGGTCGCCCTCCCATCGCACGAAGTAACTGTCGGGCGCGGTGGTTGTGGTGGTCAACACCACGGCCTGTCCCTCGAAGTATTCCGGTCCTTCGATGCTCGGCACAATGTAGCCGCAGTAATCGGGGGAGGCGTAACTGGTCAACACCTTGGCGTTTCTTGGAATCTCATTGGAATCGCCGGTCGCGCGGTTGCCATAAACGAAATTCAGAGACAGGAACGACACGGTGCAGGTGAGTCCTTCAATGCGTCCGTCGCCGTCGTTGTCCACAAAGGGGTCATTGTTGAGGATGGCGGTCAACTGCGCTTCAGTCAGTTCGGGGATGCTGGTTCCGTAATAGTCATTAATGGCCCGGATATAGACCTGGGCGCAGAGGGCGTTGCCGATGTCAGTCATGTGCACGCCGTCTGTGGTCATGATGCTGGCGCGGGGTTTGCCCAGGTTATTAATAAAGATGCGGTGGCTGATGCGCCAGCCGTTGACGCGCAGCGTCCCGTGGATGATCTCCGGCATCTGGATGGGGGTTTCCGCCACGGCGAAGGGGTGGTCCGGGTGCGCGGCCAGTTCCCGAATCGTGTTGTTGTAGCCGGTGATGGCGTCGTTGATGGTCTGCAATTCATCGGGGTTGTAGTAGTTGCGGTCGTCGGCGAAGATTTCAGGGCCTTTCAATCCGCCGTACACGGCAGCGGCGACGGTATAGTTGGTATGGCAGTCCTCCGGCATGGGGTTCGGCCCGATGAATTCGGTGAGTTCCTGCTTGTTCAGGATGCCCGGAATGTCCGGCAGCATAGGCAGGGTGCCGAAGCACATGCCGGCGCCGGTCGCGGCGATTGCGCTGACCACGGTTTTGAAATCGCTGTAGAACAGGTGTTGCGACCGCATGCCCCTGGCGTCCAGCGGGTCTATTTCATCCATCAGACCCAAGGTCGGGATGCCTTCCATGATGGTGCCCCGGCCCATGACCCGGTTCATGAAATCATTCGACCCCAGAAATCCCACTACGAAGGTCGGATTGTCGGCGATCAGAGCGGACAGCAGGGAATGTCCCGCCTTGCCCGCCAGTATCAGTTCGAGGTGATTGTGGTTCCAGCCAAATTGGTACCACGGGATTTCGACGGCGATTTTCTGGAATGTGTCGTCCACGCTCACGCCGTTGTAGGCATAAACGTCAATCGTCCCGTAGTTGGGGTAGTCCATTCGGCGCTGCTGGCCGATCAGGTTCATTTCCGTGAGCAACGGCAGCCGCAGCGGTGCGCCGATTTGATTCGCGAGCAGCACCACCCAACTCTTGACCTGCGTGCGGTGGTCGGACATGATCCCGCCCTGCGTGCAGATGGTCAGGCTGTCGCCCAACGCGCGAAGCCGCTCGAAACTCACCTCCTGGGCAAATACGGGCGAGGCCACCAGGACGATTATCAAGGCAACACTTGTCGCGACACGCATGGAAAACATGGTTCTCCCCTCTTCTCGGCAGATGAATTGACCGTTAGCCAATACACATCCCCCATCCCGACTCCCTCTCAATGAAGTGCAAGATCACATTTATTCTATCACTGATTGGGTTTGACCACAACAGGAATTTTTCCGTCCAAATCCGCTTCTGATGTCGAAAACGCCATCCATTGCAGACAGGTTTTCGTTTCACGCGCTCAGCGATTGGCATTGGCGGCCTCGACGGCAGGCCGCCAATAGGCGACGGATTCCTTGAGGTCGGCGATAACAGACTCATCGGTGGGGCGGCGTTCGCGGTGGGAGATTTCCAGGAACAGCGTACAGTCGGTCACCCCGGATTCGCGGAGGGTCGTGAGGATTTCTCCGGGAACGATGCGGCCTTCGGCGTTATACACGGCGGTAAAGGGATAATGACCGCCCTTGTTAGGCAGGCTTTGCTTGATGTGCACGGCGGGATACTGTCCTGCGAATGCGCGCATCCAGGCGTGGGGGTCGGTGTCGCGTGGGTCGGAGGAGAGCACGTCGCCGTGGTCCACATCGAGGCAGAGCAGCATGGGCGCGGCGAATCCTTCGGCGCAACGGCGCTGGATATCCTGTGCTGCGGAAATTGTCTCGCCGATTTCCCTGGGCACGGACATCGGCTCCCAGATCAGGTATCGCATGCCGAGCGTCGCGGCAAATTCCGAGAGTTCGCGCCATGCGTCCACGGCGTCGCAGATGCGGCGCTCGCGGATTTCGGCGTCAGCATAATCGCGCGCGGCCATGATGCCGAAGTGGCTGCCGGCGCCTTCCGCGCCCAGTTCGGCGGCGATGGTGAAGAAGCGCTTGAACCAGTTCAGCCAGGCGCGCCTGATTTCCGGTATCGGGTGCATGAGGTGGTTGACGCGGGTGAACTGCGAGGTAAACGCGGACTGCACGCGCACGCCCTTGGCGTCGCACACGGCGCGGATGTGCTCCGCCTGGTGGGCCACGACGGGCGTCGGCAAGTCCGGATTCAGCAGGTCCGCCGTGAACTGCACCGTATCCAGGCCCAGTTCATCGGCGACAATTGCGACCCAGTCTTCGGCTTCCGGGTAGCGATTGATGGCGAATCCGGTGCTGATGCCCAAAGTGATTAGCATGCGGGTCTTGCTGCTCCATGCTCTCCGAAACGTCTTAACCCCTTTTTGATGCCGGTTTGCACCGGTCCATCGTGCGCCATATCCTATCAGAAATGCCGTCGCCCGGTCTGCGGTGACCCTGATTGACGTAATGGTGAACAGGGACACCGAAGTTTCATACACTATGGGGGATATGCCCCCCGGCCCGCGCCTGGCGCGCTTGCCAGGGGAAATGCAACAAATATCTGGAAAGACCAGAGAGGAGATTGCGGCCATGGCGGACAAGGATGCGTCATCACAGGGGAAGGATCAGTTTTCAAGGCGGGGCTTTTTGCAGCGGGCCTCTGTGGCGGCAGTCGCCGCCGGAACGCTTGCGGGCGCATCGGGGCGGGCGATGGCGGGACCGAACGGCCGCCTCGGCGTCGGCGTCATCGGGACCGGCGGGCGCGGCAACAGCCACCTGCAAGCGCTAAAGCACATTCAGAAAAGCGACAAGACCATCGAAATCGTGGCGGTCTGCGACACGTACCGTCCCCGCATGGACCGCGCCGCGAAGGGATATGACGTCAAGGGATACATGGACCACCGGGAAC
>CAZLII010000311.1:0-5896 GCA_964559065.1 uncultured Nitrospirales bacterium
GGCGGGTCCGCATCCGGGCAGGCGTGGTAGCCGCCGCTGTTGTAGAACTGGATCACGCGAAGCAGTTCGGAAAGATTGATCAGCCAGTTCTGCGGGTTGTAGTCCGAGGCGTGCGGCGTGCAGGAATGGTCCGCGCCGGGTCCGGGCACGTAGCCGTCCTCGGTGCTGTCGGGCGGGTCGGCGCAGTGGTAGCCGCCGCTGTTGAAGAACTGGATCACCCGCAGCAGTTCGGAGAGATTGATCAGATTGTCCTGGTTCTGATCAGCACTGTGGAACTCACCCTCACCTTCGCCTTCACCCTCACCTTCCCCTTCACCCTCACCTTCCCCTTCGCCTTCACCTTCCCCTTCGCCCTCGCCTGGGCTTTCATCGATCCAGAGACAGAATGCGAAGTCCATCGCTTCCGCGGTCATCTGGCTGTTTTCGTAATGGTAGGATAAACCATCTCCTGCAGATGATCTGCTCCATTGAAAGAAACAGCAGCACTGGCCAAGCGCCTGCACGGCGACCCAGCCCGAAGTCAATGCGCAGGGGGCATTGAGCGTGGCATCAAAACGGTAGACCACGCGTGTGGACGCCGTTATTCCCGTCACAAAGGCTTCCGTGACGTTCGGTGTCACTATGTATTGTGCGTGCAGCGCTCCTGGTTGCCCTGAGTCATCCAGGTAGAACTTGATCCAATAGGACTCCGGGAGCGGATCGCAGGGAAATTTCGAGCCGCTTTCGCCCGTGCCCCACCAGGACAGGCCGATAATGTCTCCGTTCAGATCGGAGAAGTTGTCCGCGCTCATGCTGGGGCGGGCGAAATCGCTTTCGCGCGATCCGTATTCCGGGTCGTCCGGCAGCGCGACCGGCTGACCGTAGGACGATTCCGGCGGGCAGGTTGCGGGGTCTTCTCCGATGGCCCCGAGACAGAACGCCAGATTGTTTGTCAAGGGTATAAGGTTGGAAAGCGGGTTGATGCCGTGTCCAGCGTAGGATACGCCGTCGCCCTCCGGGGAGCATAGCCAGTCGAACAAGCACGGGTCTTCCCATGCATAGATGCTGATCCACCCCGAACGGTATGGACAGGGGGGCGAGAGTCTGGCACTGTAGCGATCGGCCGCTACGAATCCGCCATAGAGGTCGGACAGGGGCTCGACGGTGGGCTGAACCCAGTACCAGGAACGGCGGCCGCCAGGCTGTCCTCCGTCGTCCGAGTGAAAACTGATCACGAAGGTCTTGTCCCCTGTGTCGCAGTTGCCCGCACCCCACCAATGCACCTCCTGAATGCTGGCGGAAAGCCCGGAGTAGTTCTCATAGAGGTATTGCTGCAGGTCGGCATCGCTGGGCACGCCGCACCAGGCGCCATCGTCGGGTGCGTGGGGCTCCTGTGCAAACAATGTTTCGCCCGGACACGCCAGGAGCGGGTCCGCACATTCCCCGCCCTCATTGATCATGCAGAAGGCCATGTCGAACATCACGGGTTCCAGCGCCGGCATCAGCCCGGCAAGACTGGTCCCGTCCAATCCGGTGGGGGAACCAAGCCATTGGAATTCAAAGGCATCGTCTTGCGAATGGATGGACACCCATCCCGAGGGCAGGCAGCAGGGGGTGGTGAAGAACAGGGTGAAGACATAAGCCTCCATTGCCCCGAATGCTTCGCCGGTGGCCTCCACCCGGCTGGGCGCGCCGGCCTGTTGGTAGGACACATCTCCCGGAGCGCCATCGTCGTCGTCATATAGCGTGACCACGAACGGAGTGGCTGGCGAGATGTCCGAGCCGACGGCCCACCAGCGCACCCCCGTGATCTCGGCCCGTCCCACGGAGAAATTGTCATAGACTACGGAAACGGCCGCTTCACTCGTCTGCGCCTGCCAGGCGTCCTCGGTATCATACGGCTCCTGTCCGAATTCGGTGCGGAACAGGCAGGTCATAAGAAAGTTCTCGCCTTCCCCTTCGCCTTCCTCTTCGCCTTCCCCTTCGCCTTCGCCTTCACCTCCCGCCTCGGACGAAATAAGGCAGAAGGCGAGATCTATTGACGTCTGGAGTTGCCCGTGCAGGGGACTTGCGCCCGATCCGTAATATCCCACCCCGTTTCCATTCGGCGAACAGAGCCAGGAAAAAGAACACGGATCAGCCGCGGCATAAATGCAAATCCAGCCGGAACTCAAGAGACACGGGGGGTCAAGCGACGCGACATACTGGTATCCCGTGTCTGTTCCACCATAGAGGCCCCCTTCGATTTGATACACCGCAGGCGTAACCGTGTACGAGCACATCTCTTCGCTTGGAACGCCTGCCTCGTCTGTGTAGAAAACGATGACGAATTCTTTGTCCCCCGTATTGCAGGAGCCGATGCCCCACCAGTGGACCGCCTCAATGGGGTAATCCCCCACGTCATAGTTATCGAGCCGATAGACGTGTGTGTCTTCGTCACTAAGCGCTGCGCACCAACCGCTGTCGCCCGGCGCATAAGGCGCCTGCCCATACGCGGTGTGGTATGGACAGAAAAGCGATGGGTATTCGCCTTCACCTTCGCCTTCACCTTCGCCTTCGCCCTCACCTTCGCCTTCGCCCTCGCCCTCGCCTTCACCTTCCCCTTCCCCTTCTGCCGGTAACAGGCAGAACGCACGGTCTGTTGCGGTTTGGATTAGCCCGTGTGTGGGCGTTGCGCCTGATCCGAAATAGGCCAACCCATCGCCATAGGGCGAACAGAGCCAGTAAAAAGTGCAGGGATCGTTCACGGCATAGATGCAAATCCAACCTGAGGTCAAGGGAGACGGGGGATTAATCTGCGCGACATACTTGTATCCAGTTTCTGAACCGCCATAAAGCCCTCCTTCGATGGGATAGACCGCGGGTGTGACCCTGTACGATAAACTTACCCCTGCGCTTGGGGCGCCCGCCTGGTCCCAGTAGAAAGCAATAACGAATTCTTCGCCGCCCGTGTTGCAGGATCCGGTGCCCCACCACTGAACCGCTTCGATGGGGACGCCACCGGTGTCATAATTATCAATCCGGTAGACGCTCATGTCTTCGTCACTGATTCCGGCGCACCACCCGCTATCGCCAGGCGCGTGCGGCGATTGTCCATACAGCGTATGGTTTGGGCAGGGCAGCGCCGGAGGCTCGCCTTCGCCCTCGCCTTCGCCTTCCCCTTCCCCTTCTCCTTCGCCCTCGCCCTCGCCTTCTTCTCCGCCTTCTCCTTCGCCCTCGTCTGCACCGAGGAGGCAGAAAGCAATGTCTTTGCTTTCCTCCACGAAATCATCACCGGCATTTATATAGCAGTAGTTGTCGCCATCCGAGGAAAAAAGAGACAGAAACAAGCACTCCTCACTGCCGGTCCCTTGGATGGAAATCCACCCTTCATCCAGGACAACGGGTTCCTCCAATATTGCCATATAGGTGTATATGGAAAATATCGTATAAGGCGGATCGAGGCGGCCGCTGTTCATCTTGATTGCGGTAACGTCAAACTGGGCCACTTCTTCCCCATGCGCGCCCTCATCATCCAGAAAAAACGCAATGGAAAAGGTGTCGGCGGCGCGTTCACATACTGTTGTTGGACTGTCAAGATTAACCTCAAGTCCAAACCAGACCACCGCCTCAATGGGCGCGGCCACGCCAGAGAAATTGTCAAACAATCTGTAGCCCACTGACGCATCGCTTATGGGCACAAAAGCGGAGACATCAAGCGACATGATGGGGTTTTGTCCAAAAAGCGCGTTGGGAAGGCAGACTGGAGGCGTTTCCTCTTCCTCTTCCCATTCTTGCGGCAACAGACAGAAAGCGAAATCCCGGTCCAGTTGCACCAATCCTTCTAAGGAACTGTGAACAAAACTAACCCCGTCGCCATGCGCGGAGGTGCACCAAAGGAAATCGCATAATAAATCGGCGGTGGATTGGATGCTGATCCATCCTGAGGGCAAATCGCATGGCAGGCTCAACACCGCGTCATACTGAAAGATCTCAAAATCGAACGTGGTAGCAGGCGGCGCCGCTTCTTCAAAAAAGCGCCCTGTGCCAGTTTTCGTGGTGTTGAGTGTTTCTTCATAATACAAGGCGCCGGGCTGTCCCGCATTGTCCAGAAAAAACTGGACCACGAACGCGTTGCCATCCCTGGAACATTGGGTCGGATTGGGATAGATTCCACATTCGAACGTCTCCAGATCTGTCCCCCACCATCTGAGATGCACAATACTGCTCGTCAGGCCGGAGAAATTGTCGATGATGGGCACCTCTGCTGTAGACCATACGGCATAAAACGCCGGGTCGTCCGGCAAGGCAATGGGTTGACCATACAAAGAATCCGCCGGACACGTTGTCGCTTTGGAGCCGGTCCCCGCGCCGGTGTATTGGCTGGAAACAAACGACACGGAGAAAAACATGAGCAACCCTGCAAGCGCCGCAAATCCGCTGTAATAGGTGATGGGTGATCTTCCGCCTGACATTTTCATCCTCCTTCCGTCCGGGGCGCACAGCCGCGACCCCGGCCAATGTTCCCCGTTATGCAACCTTCTTCATAATTGAATACGTCTTCCGCACGCCCTCGTTCATGAAAACCGCCTCCATACGGAACGAAACATGCGTTTATTGGACATATCCCCGCTCCACCCCCGCGCACCGAAGGGAGGACAAGCCCAGTGTTGCCACTTTGGACTGCGGGGGCTTGCCGCCGTTTTTATGCGTCCAGGCTTGTCCACCTGCGGCAAACCGTCCGGCCAAAAGCGCACACAAGCGTGCGCAGTCCAAAGAACCGCGCTATCTTTCCCTCTCGGGGCCGACACCGGCTTTTCGGCGGGTGCGGCCCCGAAAATCAACGTAATACGGTAGTTTTAGCGTTCCGGCGGCAGTCCGGGACAGAAACCGTCTTCTGTGTCTTCGCAGGCGTGGTAGCCGCCTGAGTTGAAGAACTGGATGAGCCGGAGCAATTCGGAGAGGCTGATTTGCCAGTCCTGCGGGTTGTAGTCGCTGCTGTGCGGCGCGCAGGCGGTGTTCTCGCCGGGGCCGGGCACATACCCATCCTCAGTGCTGTCCGGCGGGTCGGCGCAATGATAGCCGCCTGAGTTGAAGAACTGGATGACCCGCAGCAGTTCGGACAGGCTGATGATGTTATCGCCGTCCTGGTCGGCGCTGTGGAATTCGGACCCGCCGCCTTCGCAGTCATCGGGATGCACCTCGGCGTCCCACGCATATTCGGCGTAGGTTTCCGCGCCAAGGACTGCATATGCTTCATACTCTTCGCGGTTGGTGCATCCGTCGCCGTCGGCGTCGGCCTCCGGGGCGAACCATTCGGGCAGGGTTGCGAAAATGGCGGGGTCGGGCGGCTCAATGCCGATTTCTTCCAGTAGCCCCACCAACTCGGTGATGGCGCCCATGGTGTTTTCGTCGCCGAGGATGGCATAGCCGGACAGGGCATAGGACAGGGCGGAGATGAGATGCGGGGCGAGCATGTTCACCAGCGCCAGGTAGCCCTGCGATTCAAGCGCCTGCTCTACCAGGTCCTTGATGGCGTAGTAGTTGTTGTTGAATGCGTCGAGGACGACCGCGTGGGTCAATCCGTTCCGGTTGAATCCCGGATCATTGAGCGCCACGGCGATCACGGCCAATTCATAGGCGTCGAACATGCCATTGGGGGATACGGGCAATTCGGCTTCGGGGTCCACCGGCCCGTTGATGTCGGCCAGGTCGCATCGGACCAGGTTGGCGAACTCCGCAATTTCCGGCAGCAGCGCCATCAGCGGTTCCAGTGAACAATAGATGGTGTTCATCGCCGCACAGAAGTCAAAGTTGCCCGGACTGGGCGGAATCGGTGTGAGCGGCATCGGTTCGCAAACGATCTCGCCCTCGCCTTCACCTTCGCCTTCGCCTTCACCCTCGCCTTCGCCTTCACCCTCGCCTTCGCCTTCACCCT
>CAZLII010000312.1:0-5888 GCA_964559065.1 uncultured Nitrospirales bacterium
AGACATCCTCCACCGCGCCGAAGAGAGCGTCCATGTTTTCCAGCGGCACGTCCGGGCCGATTTCCACGCTCAGCATCAGCCCGCCCTCCGGCATGCCCAGCGCGTCGTGCGTTTCGCGCACATGTTCGCGCAGTTGATCGGGCGTGGCGAAGGGGAACAACTGCCGATCCAGATCGAGACAGATGGCGACTTTCCCCTTTGCGACATCTCTTAATCCTTGCAGGCTGTTCGCGCGGATTTGCGGGTTGACCATGCGGATGCCGGTTTCGATCAGGTCGCCGATGATGGGCAGGATATGGCCGTCGCTGTGGAGGAATACGGGGATGTCGCGGTCGCGCGCCTGGCCCGCCGTGATCTCATAACCTGGTTTGACATAACGCCGCCACAATTCGGGGCTGATGGGCAGGGTGTGCTGCATGCCCAGGTCTTCCGCCAATCCCAGGAACTCCGTGCCGCATTCGATGGTGCGCCGGACCACGGCGGCATTGTAGTTCATGATCACTTCCAGCAGCCGATGCAGCCGGGGGTCGTCCGTCGCCATGTCGAGCATCAGGTTTTCAAAACCCCGGAGATCGCAGAGCAGCATGTAGTGAAAGCCATGCGCCAGAGCATGGTCCGGCGAGAAATGCCCCAGCCGCTTTTTCTCCGCGATTTGCCGCGCCAACGCGTCCCAATCGCGGGGATGCAGCAGGTTCTCCGTCATCGGGTCGGGGCGCCTCCACGCCTCAAAGGCCTCCCAGTCGGCCAGCGGATGCTCCACCACCTGTCCCACCAATCCCCCCTGGATGTTGTCCCATACGCAGCCCCAGCAGTCCGTCTGCCGCCCCTCCACATAGAAATCCTGGTACACGACCTGTTCATTGGCCGTTCCCGGCGTGAAGCGGGGAAAGAGGCGCGGATGCGCCCGCCGCACATCGTCCAGCGCCTCGCCGTACTTCGTCATGCACGCCGGCAGGAAGCCCACGGTTGCCGGCGTCCATTGCGGATGATCAAAATATATCGTCCGCAGCATGTTCTCCCCCTGCGGACTCCGGCCATCATAAACGCTCATGCCCATGTGCTCCTAAAATCTTCTTGAATTCTGTTGCGACGATCCTGCTGCACAAGCAGGCGGACAGGGGTAACGCTGTTGTTCAACGAGATAGCGAACCCTATGCCTTGCGAAAAGATTCAATAGTTCTCTGAAGTCTGAATTCGTCAGCATGAATTCCTCGAATCAGATAATAATCGCGTATCATTTCCGTCGCTGCCTCGAAAATGGCGCGATCGCCCTGGGATTGCCAGAATTGAATGTCAAATGAATGATCATTTTCGCCAACACGCTGATACCGTTCCTCAATGTCTCTCATCATTGGACCCTCATCAAGGCGCCTCCTGACGCGCCCTCGATACGCCGCTCCGGCGACATATCGAGGCGTCTGTCTAGAACGACAAAAGGCAATGCCAGATATAAGTGTACGCCCATGCGTCATTTGCCTCCCAGACACGGCGGACAAGTTCTTCGTCGCCGGTGATGGGGGGCAATTCGGCGCGCTTCTCTTCCCAGGGGATGCAGACGCCGGGCGCGACACGCCCGGCGGGGATGACGGGCAGATCGTCCGGCGGAAACGGGATTTGCCGCACGGGGACCGGCGGCGCGTCGGCGGATTGGCTGTACACGCCGTATTCGCGGGTGAACTCCGTCATCGCGCGGATGTTCTCGACGGTGGCGTCGTTCTGAACGATAGCGCTCGCGTCCATGATATAGCCGCCGTCGGCGGCGACGCCGTCAATCAGTTTCTTGCAATACGCCCGCACCTCGTCGGGCGTGCCGTAGGCGAGCAGGGCGTTGGGCACGCCGCCGCTCAGGCAGAATTTGTGCCCGAGTTTCTTGTGCGCGAGGAACGGGTCGGACTGGTCTATGTGATAGACGATGCTCTGGTCGGGCAATTCGGCGAAGCGGTCGAGATGCGCGTTCCAGTTGCCCTCCGCGTAGAAAAGCGTTTGACAGCCGTTCGCCCACAGGGTTTCGATGATGGGTTTCAGGGTCGGCCAATAGAACTGCTCGAACTGTTCAAAGGAAATGAACGGAACGCAGCCCCGGTGCATCCAGAAGCCGATGGGGACATTCCGGTCGGGGTCCGCGCCGCCCAGGGCGACATGGAGCAGGTGCGGCATCAGCGCTTCGCATGCCCACAGAACCTTCTTTGGTCGTTCGATCAGGTCGGTGGTCAAGCCCAGATAGCCGCGCAGTTTGTCCGCGATGATATCGAGCGGCGCCTTGAAAATGCCCGCGATGGCGGAGGCCGTGCCGCTTTCCCGGCGCAACGCCTCGATCTGCGGGCCAAACGCCGTGAAATACTGGAGCATCGCCATGCCGCCCTTGAGAAATGAGAGGTTGTTCCGCGTGGTGTTCGGCGCACCGGGCGCGACGACATCCGTCGCAGCGCGCGGCAGCCACACGTTCAGAAGGAAGCCCGTGGGGTCGTCAATGAGTTGGTCGTACTCCTCCGGCTGCATGTGCGCCTGGTCTTCGGGCGGTTCGCGGTACTGAAAGCCCGTGTCCGCCGGGATGTCAATCCCCGGCACCCCGTAGTATTTCAGGCCGATGGCCTGCGTCAGCCCGGTCCATACATAGACCATATTGGCGACCACGGCATCCCAGTCGAAATCGGCGGCGCAGCGCCGCGCGGCGACGAACGCCTTTTCGTAATCGTGGGCGACCTCCTGACAGGTGAACCCGGCGTATTTTGCGGTGAATTCCGCGACAAAAGGCCGGATGGGAACCCGGTCCGGGCGTCCGTTCCGCATCGCCGTCACATAGCGGTTCAACCGCTCCGTGTATTTTTGTTCCATCGCATCGCTCATGACATCCCTCCCGGTCTCTGAGTTCCTCGTTACACCGAGTGTTCTCGTTACACCGCTCCTGCGGTGTAACGCACCACCGCGGCGCTCCCGCGCCGCACAGTCATGTCTTCTCGTTACACCGCTCCCGCGCCGCACAATCACCAGTCCTTGAAGACTTCTATCATACCAGAGCGCCCCGCATAACACCGCGCGCTGGACCATCGCCAGTGCTCAGGTTCATCCACATACCCGCGTTTCACCGGGTTCTGATGAATATACTCCAACTTCTGGCGCAACATATTCTTATCAGCGATCGCTTCAGGGTGAGAGCCTTCCTGCCAGACTTGGTGTTTGCGGTCTTCGCGTCTTGTCTTCTCCAGCGCCCCCATAGAGCGCAATAACGAGGTCATGCGGTGTTCTCTGAGCAGGTCCACAATTCCCCGGGCGGTGTACGATTTGAAATGGCTCCAGATTTTGGGAAGTTCTTCGGCTTGAGCGACGACGTGGAGATGATTCTCCAGTACAACGAATCCATAGATGATCAGTCCGGCGTGCTGCTGCTGATACTTCCAGGTGTTGAAAAGA
Source organism: uncultured Nitrospirales bacterium (assembly GCA_964559065.1). Lineage (GTDB taxonomy): Bacteria > Hydrogenedentota > Hydrogenedentia > Hydrogenedentales > CAILVY01 > CALEDJ01. The sequence goes on from CAZLII010000312.1 coordinate 3,412, forward strand.
ATTTGCGCGGCCTCCTCACGAGTGAATACCGGCAGCCAGTGTACGATGGTGCAGGTCAGGAAGTGGGGGCGATCAGGCTCGGCGAAAACGTAGCGCGTTCGCGACATTGTGGTCTTACCCTTTATTTTTCGGCGCGGGAGCGCCGTGGTGGTGCGTTACACCGCAGGAGCGGTGTAACGAGGTCTTCATATTTGGTCCTGCCTTTATTTTCCGGCGCGGGAGCGGTGTAACGAGGTCTTCAATTTTCGGCGCGGGAGCGCCGCGGTGGTGCGTTACACCGCGGGAGCGGTGTAACGAGATTATATGGAGCGGTGTAACGAGGTTCGCAACAATGGTCTATAGTTGCTTAATCCGCAGATTGCGGAAGGCGATGGGCTGGCCGTGGTATTGCAGGCCGATGTGTCCTTCACGCACCAGGTCTTTGTAGGCATACTTGAACTTGTTCTTCGTGCCATCGGGATTTCTGTGCGGCTCGGTCCACTGGTCCAGGTCCATGCCGACAACCTGCTCGCCGTTGAAAATGACATGGATCATGTTGTCCTTGGCGATGATGGTGAAATGGTTCCATTCGCCGGGCTGCTTGACCATTTGCTTGTATGGCGCAAGCACGTCGAAGATTGCTCCGCAATGCCATTTGTTGTTCGGATACTTGTCATTGGGTTGCAGCACCTGCACCTCGATGGCGGTGTGCAGCCAGTCATCCAGATCGGCGCAGCGGATGAACACGCCGCTGTTGGTATCTTCCGCGCACTTGAATTCCAAATCGAGAATGAAGTCCCCATAGCGTTCTTGGGTCCAGATGTCTCCTTTGCCCTGGGATTCCAGCACGCCGTCCTCCAATTTCCAGCCGCCTTCTTCCTTAATCGCGTTGGACAAATCCTCCTTGAACAGAGGAACAAAACCTTCCGCGTCGTTGGCGGCGGCCAGCAATTCCGGGGCGGGCGCAATGGGTTCCGGCGGAGGCGCATCCTGCGCCTTCGGCGCACAGGCGTAACCCAACAGCGCGACGCACAGCAATACGACAATCCAAGTTGAGTGTTTCATGGTGTTTCTCCCTGTGTTCCTCGGTATAAAGCATCCCGATTGTCAACGCCAGTGCCTGTTATTGAGAGAATCCATCAAGTTCTTCCGTCTCACAAGAGGCAATCATGCCATTCCCGGAGCGGACAGCGCAATCCGCTCAGTGCCGCACGAATCAAAGGAGTGAACGCAGTGGACCAGATGAAGCGAATGAGCACGATAGATCGCTTTTCATCCATGTTGGGCATCCTCGTTTCTTGCGTCTGGCCCTTCTTGTACGCTGTCCGCTCCATCCATTATGCCCGCTTCATTCACAAAATTCGCGCACCTCCTTTACCGTGGCATATGGCGGGGCATGCCGCGCACCGCATAAATTTATGGTAGTATGGCGTTGGGATGCACCTGCAATGAGCGATACCCCGAGACCAGCGTTACCTGGAGGGCGCCACGCCTGGAAAACATGGCAGGAGGCGTGCGTATTGCTGGCGATCCTGGCGCTGGCGGTCGGGCTGCGCGCCTATCGCATCGGGGAAGAATCCATCTGGTGGGACGAATACACCAGTCTCGTGCATCTCGATGCGGATTCGCTATGGCGTTTCCTCAATTTGAACCGCACGCTGGACCCGGCGACCATGCCGCTGTATTACTCCATTGAGTACCTGTGGTGGCATTATGTGAGCGGCACGGTGACAGGGCTGCGGTGGCTGTCCGTGCTGATTGGCATTGCGGCTGTACCGTTGCTGTACGGCTTGGGGCGGCGGCTGTTCGGGCCGACAGGCGGCGCTGCTGCGGCGCTGCTCTATGCGCTCTCGCCCATTCACGTGTTTCACGCCCAAGGCATCCGCATGTATGTGCTTCTGGTGACGCTGGCTCTGGCATCGGCGTACACCTTTGTCGGCTTGGTGGAGAATGGTCGCCTGCGCTGGTGGGCGGCGCATGGCGTGGCGAATGCGTTGTTGTTCTGGACGCATCCCTTCGCGCTGCTGCTGCCCGCCGCACAGGGGCTTTTTCTGTTGTTGTTCCGTCGCCGTCGGTGGGACATGGTGGCTGCATGGGGGATATTGCAGGCGGGTCTGCTTGTGCCGCCAGGCATGTATCTCAGCGAAACGCGCTTCTGGCCCACGGAACAGACTGCGGATTGGATGAAACTGCCGTCCATTGGGGAATTCCTGGGGGATTTGCTGGCAGATGACGCGATTGGCCTGACCTATCAGTTGCGCATTTCCGACCATGCCCCCGACTGGCTGGTCGCCCGGCAGTCCTTTTTCATCGCAGCACTGCTCCTGCTGCCCTTTCTCTGCACGGGGTGTATCGCCTGGCGGACGAGTCGTATAGAGATGCCTGAAGCGCGCCGCTGTCGCAGGTGGCTCATTTTTCTCCTGTTGTGGCTGTGCCTGCCCGCCATGTCGCTCTACGTAGCGTCGCTGCTGTGGCGTCCATGCATCTTCCCACGCTAC
>CAZLII010000313.1:0-5885 GCA_964559065.1 uncultured Nitrospirales bacterium
GTACCACCTGAATCCCAGCATTCAGCGCCCGGATGCCCTGAGCGCGAGCCTGATCATCTACTTTGCCACCGCCATGGCATTTGCCGCGCTGCTGGTCTTGCGCCAAGACAGCACAGGACAAATGAGACCGGGCTTCGAGACGCGGCATGCCCGGCTCCCAATCAACACCATTCCCCTGGTGACGGTCCAAGCCGCCACGCGGCTGACATGCCTGTTCCTGCTGTGCGGCGCGTTGCTGACATTGCATGGCGCGCTGTATGGCGAAACGCCGCGGGCATTCTATGTCTTCATTCCCGTGACGATATATCTTTTTTCCCAGACCCTCTCATGGTGTCACCACGCCATCCCCGGCATCAGTTATATGACGGCAATCGCCCTGTTCCTGTTCCCGGCGTTGCTCGCGGCGAGTGGCAATTACAAAGGCGGATATTTCAGCGCCTTGGAGGCAATGGCCCGGAATCTTGGGCGCCCGGGCGCGCTGTTCTTCCTGTTGCCCATCGCGTATGGGTTGTCATTGCTCGGCGTGCATTGGGCGCGCCGCGACGAGCGGCACGGACTGCTGACCGAGCGGGAACTGCTGGACTGGTTCGTGGGTCTTGGGGCGTCGCCTGCGGAACGCTTTCCCTCGCCCCTCGCCGCGCAGGCTTGGTACGAATGGCGGCGTATCGGGTTGCTGCTGCCCCTCTTCACCCTGTTGGGGATCACCGCTGCTGCAATTCTGCTGGCGTCCCTGCCGGGCTTGAGGGAAAATGCAAGCGTAGTCGCCCAATTTGTTCCGCTGGTCGTTATGCCCTTGGTTGCGCTTGTCGTGAGTGCAATTTCCTATAGCGGGCGCAGCGGGTATGTGCGCCTTCGTCCCGCGGCAATCCGCGTATTCTCCGACGCGAAGTTTCTCGCCCTTGGCCGATCGCTCACGTGGACGGTCCTGCTGGTTTGCGCGCTCTCCCTCGGCGGGTTCCTCCTCTTTGGCCAGGCGGAAGTCGCGCTGCTGCGCGAAGCGCTGCATCATGGCGAAACGAATTACTTCGAGATCGCCGCGATACTCCTGGCCCCTTGCCTGCTGTCGGCGGTGATCGCGGGCGTCATTCTCTTGGGGATATTGCATGCCGTTGTGCTTTACTGCTGGCCAGCGGTGCCGGCGTTATTGGCTGTACTCCTCTCCGCCGGAATCCGAGGGGAACATCCCATGCCCGAAGCGTTTCATGATTTGTTTTATTTGATATGGGTATTGGGGCCCTTGGCAATCGTTGGCGGCTCGCTGCTGTGGACGGCCTGGCGCGGCTGGATAACGCGCGCCGGCTTGGCGGCCTCGTTCGTGTTCTGGGCGATCATAAGCGGCGCGCTGTATCTGATAAGCCCTGATGCGGACGGCGCATGGCTGCGTTCGTTGCTGGCATGTGTTGCGATATCGGGCTATGTGGCCGTCATCCCGGCGGCATTGCCCTTTACGGTGTATCTACGGAGACGCGCAAGGTGATGGAAAAGACGGCGAGATCGCGTTGCGCCGTAGGAGCGGTGCAACGAGGGGTAATGAGCCTGGCGGTTGTTTCAGAAATTTGCCCCCCTCACCCCACCCCTCTCCCAGAGGGAGAGGGAGAAGCCGCCCTCAACTTACGAACAGACTCCCTCTCCCTCTGGGAGAGGGGTGGGGTGAGGGGAAAATGGAAGACATTAAAAGAATTCATGAGGATACCGTCATGTTTCGTGTGATGCTTCGCGAACCCTGGGCCTATTTCGCGGCGGCCTTCCTGATTGCGGCGATGGGCAGCCTGATCGCCACCTACGCATTCACGCCCCCTTACGTCAAGACATTTCGCGCACAGGGAGTGCCCATCACGAACGAGGAACTTGCGGCGCTATATCCCGAAATTCCCGACAGTGAGAACGGCGCGATCGCCCTGTTGGCTGCGCTGGAAAGCGCGGCGGCAATCACGGAAGAGAATTTCGACCTGGAATTGATTCCGTTCGAGGGAAAAGCCCGCCTGCCGAAACCCGATGAACCGATTCCCCCGGCGATGCAGCAGGAAATCCTGCGGGCCGCGGCGGCGAACGCCGACTGTGTCGCCCGCATCCACGAAGCGCTGGCCTATCCCGCTTTCCGGTTCCCGGGCGAACTTCAGGACGGCTATTTTGTCGAATACGCCCATCCAGCCAAGGCCCGGGGGGCGGCAAGATACCTTTCGCTGGACGGGATGCGCGGGATTCTGGAACAGGATTTCCAAGGCGTTGCGAATGCACTCTACGCACAATTGCGCCTGGCCGGGGCAGTCCAGCCAATTCCCGATGTTTCGTCCAATTATCTGCAACAAGGAATCTCCCAGATGTTTCATGAGATGTTGCACCAAACGCTGAACCGGTCCAGGTTGCCGGAGGGAGAACTGCGGCGCATTGGGGAGGAACTCCGCGACCTCCAATTCCACGTTGGTGAGAGCATCACCCGCGGGTACACTGGCGAAATGGTGTTGGCGCTCACGGTCATGAATCGCCCCGTATATGCCACGAGAGTCGTTCCTGACGACGCCCCGGAGGATTCCCAGGTATCGGAAAGCATGTTTGGGATTGGCGTGCTGGTCAGCCGTTTCACGGGGTTTGGCTTGTTTTCGAGCATCGCCTATGTGCGCGGCATGAAAACCTTCATTGACGCCGGCGACCTTCCCCCGCACGAGGCCCTCCGCGTCAAGTTTCCGGCCCTTCAAGACCTGGAAGTGTCATTTTTACGGACTTTCTTTGTCAGTATCATGTTTCCATCCCGTTCACGCTATGAAATCGCCGCAGAGATTATGGCTCGTGCTGTGACCGCCCAGGCGGCGATCGCGATTGAGCGTTATCGCCGGGCGCACGGCAACGAGCCGCCGGAAACACTTGAGGCGCTTGTGCCGGAGTATCTGGAGACCGTGCCGGCGGACCCCTTCGACGGCGCGCCGCTGCGCTACCGGCGACTCCCGGAGGGCTACGTCGTGTACAGCATCGGTCTCAACCTGCAGGATGACGGCGGCACGGAGCGGCCTGAACGCAAGACCATCTATCAGGCCGGTGACATCCTGATCCGCGTCACGCGCCCATGACTTGAGCGGGCGGCCCGCCTTCGCCAAAGGCTTCGGCGCGGCGGGGAACGCCTGCGCTCCCAGTTCTGGAGTACAGGCTTTAACCCAACTTCCGCAGTTATTTTCGTAAGTGGTTGATTTTATTGGATCGGAGGCCAAAAGTCTCCACTACATTTTGTGTATCTTAAATCCATTGGTGACAATCGGACCTGTTTCATATAAAATCAGACATTAACTGCGGAAGTTGGGTTAAAATGTTACGGAAAAAACTATTCCGGGAACTGCGGGTTATCTCATCGGAACGAATGAATGCTGAATCGGTATTTCGTCATCCGTGTTGCCGATCAGCACCAAATCTTTGTTTGTCACGGGACCGGCGATGATTTGCGGGCCGTCTTCCGCGCCGAGTCCCTGCACCATGCCCATGAACTGCTTGCGGGTGAGGTAGAAGTACGGCGCATCGCCGCGCAGTTTCGCATTGATGGCCGTTTCATCCACGGTTTCGGGAATGGGCCGTCCGGCATAGAAGGTGAATGCCGGATAGATTTTGGTGGCTTCGACAGGATGCCCGGCCTCCATGATGCGCCCGCATAATTGCGCCACTTCCTTGGGCGATCGGTCGCCGGTGTAGTGGAAGGAACGAATCAGCAATGAGGCCAGAATAACCGCCAGCACGCCGAGGGCAATGCGGGTGAGCGCGGCGGATGGGGTGTAGCCGCGCCGCCAGAATGCCGCGCCCGCCGCAAACACGGCGAGCAGGGTCAATTCCGTGAATAGCGGAATGGAGGGATAACGAATGGCGCCATACACCAGCAGTCCTGCGGCGCCCACGGGTATCAGGAGCAGGAGCCGCGTCCACCATTCCGCGTAGGGACGCAGCCATCCTGTGATGCGCCCCTGCTCAAAATCGCTGAGGTGGAACCCCGTGGGCAACAGCAACACGGGGATGATGGGCAGGATGTATTCGTATTCCTTGCCTGCGATGAGCGAGAAGACCGCCACGCTCAGCCACCCGGCCAGCAGCGCGAAGCGCTGGATGGGCGCGCCCTCAGTCCATTGTCGGCGCGAAGCATGGAACGGCAACAGGAATCCCCAGGGCGCCAGCATGAACGGCAGCGCGATGAGAAAATAGAAGGGCGAACCGCTGTTGATGCGGGTCGCCGTGTGGGTGCGCTCGATCACTTCACTGCGCAGCAGGGTCTGGATGAAATCCCAGCCGTTTTCCGCGAGCACCGCCGCCGCCCACGGCGCGGCCAGGCCAACGCCGCACAGCAGGGTCACCAGAAACGGCGCCCAGGAACGGCGCAGCGCGCCGCCGCCATAGCGCAGCGCCAAGGCAATCCATGCCGCCGCGAGCAGCGCCACCGGCACAGGAAACCGCACGCTCAACGGCCACCAGAGCAGCCAGCCCACGATGAAGGCGGCAATGGTCCATTTCACCCCAATGCGCAACGCGGTGACGCTGTTGCCGCCTTCCATCACGCAGAAGGCGAGGAAGGAGCATGTCAGAAAGAGATAGGGCACCGGACCTTTGAGCAACGTTGCTGCGGCCAGCGCCACCCCGCCCAACACGGCCATCGTCCAGCGCCGACGGCGCGATTGCGCCGTCCAGGCGGCATAGGAGGCCATGATGCAACAGAAGGTGGCGAGCGACAGCGGAACGTCCAGTTCCGCCCAGCGGGAGCGTTCGAGAAAATACGGCGATGCAAGCAGTGCGATTGCCGTCCAGCGTGCCGGGCCTTCGCCTGTGCGGCGACGGAACGCGAAGTACACGCACAGCACCAAGGTCAGCGAGCAGGCCGCCGTCGGTATCCGCGCGGTCCATTCGTTGATGTAGCCCGTGACCGCATAGACGACGGCGATGACCCAGTACAGCAGCGGCGGCTTGGCCAGATAGACGCGTCCGTTCAGGGTGGGCGTCACATAACTGCCGCTGCGCAGCATTTCCGCGGGCGGCGCGGCGCGCTGGCCTTGGTTGTCACTGACCACATCCATGCGGCCCAGTTCAAAAAAAACCGCCACGCCGCCCATGACAAGCAACGCAATCAGAAACGCCCTTGGCGTCAACGCGCTCATTCGATGAATTCTCCCGAATTGCCTGAAATTTTCGTATCGCCTTCCGTTGCGGCCGGTCTCCTGCGTGTCCGCCGAAGCGCCATGCGCAGGCGGGACCGTGCCACCGACCGACCGCAGGTCTCCCATCTGTTGGGCAATGGTGGGCTCCATTTTGCTGCGATCCATTTCACCCACCCTGTTTTCGCCTTGACCATCGCAGCGCTTCCGCCGTCACTGCAGACTGCGGCAGCAAGCCACCATTCAACGGCGTGTCATGAACAGTATTCTATAAGGACTGGCGGCCCCGTTCCAGCGCCAAGACCGGACGCAACCAGGAAAGTAACGCCTGGTACGCGCGGGACTGCTTGCGCGACTGGTCGCGCAGGTCCTGTTTGTCCTTTCTCCCGCGGGAAACCGCTCAGTGCTCCCCAGTTTTGAAATTGGCCAATAAATGCCCCTTTTTTTGCAATGGCGTTCCTCTACATGTGTCTTCGCGGCTCCGGATGGCCTTTTTCACCATCTGATCCGCAGCCAAATCTGCCCATCCCCAGTTTTCAGGTTCTAGGGGGGTTCCTGGAAAAAAGCCCGAAAACAAAGCCTTTTATTTACAAAAGAATATGAAGACAGGCTGGACTTGGGAGCAGGATCCCCAGTTTTGTACTCGAAAGTGCAATGTCAATTGGGCACATACAGGTGGGCATCACACCAACTTTGACTCCTACGTCCCCTTTTTTCTCCTGGAGAATCAACAATGACGTAGGGATCCAGAAACTGGGGATCACTGAG
>CAZLII010000314.1:0-5884 GCA_964559065.1 uncultured Nitrospirales bacterium
GCGAAGTTGGCGATGAGTTCCCAGATGCGGCGCGCGCTGTCATCATCCACGCCGTTTTCCCGCGCCTTTTCGAGGAACCGCTTCATGCTTTTGGCCATTTCGCGGGGGCTGCGCTGTTTGCTCATGGCGCGGCGCAGCGCGTCGGCCTCTTCCAGGTCCATCCCCGCGACGGCATGGGCGACCTTGAGCACGTCCTCCTGGTAGATCATGACGCCGTAGGTGTCGTCGAGCACCCGCTCCAGCGCGGGGTGGAGGAAGACGGTTTCCTCGCGTCCGTGGTGGCGGTCAATGAAATGCTGTTTCATGCCGCTGCCGGACGCGCCGGGCCGCACCAGCGCGATGCACTGGATGAGCGTGCGCGTGTCGCAGGCGCCGATCTTCCGTAGCAGCCCGCGCATGGCGGGCGATTCGATCTGGAAGCAGCCCACCGTTTTCCCGGCGCGGATCAGCGCGGCGGCGCGGGGATCGCCGTCGGGAACGGCCTCGATGTCAAGCGTCTTTCCCCGGTTCCGCGTGATTTCCTGGACCGTGTCGGCGATGACGCTCAGTCCGCGATGGCCGAGCAGGTCCATCTTGACGAGTCCCAGGTCCTCGATGGCGTCTTTGTCGTACTGGGTGATGAGGATGCCCTTGGCGGCGCGCTGGAGGGGGACGTAGCGGGTGATGCGGTCCGGGGCGATGATCATGCCGCCGGCATGCACCGCGAGATGGCGCGGAAAACCGTCCACGAACTCCCCGAATTCGAGGATGCTCCTGAGCGGCTCGTCGTCGAAGCGCATGCCGCGACATTCCGGGAGGTGTTTCAGCGCGTTGCGGATGTCGCGCGCGCCGTAATGCGGGAACACGCGGGTGATGCGCCCGATCTCCGCCGGGCTGAGGCCGTGGGCGCGGGCGGCTTCGCGCACGGCGGACCGCGCCTGGAAAGTGTTGACGGCCGCGATCATGGCGACGCGGTCCGCGCCGTAGCGTTCATAGAGGTATTCAATCACCTCGTCCCGCCGCCGCCAGCAGAGGTCCAGGTCAATGTCGGGCGCGTCCGTGCGGGACCTGTTGAGGAAGCGCTCGAAGTAGAGGTTGTAGCGCAGGGGGTCCACGCGGGTGATGCCGAGGACATACGCGACGAGGCTGTTCGCGGCGGAGCCGCGCCCCACAGCGGGGATGCCGCGTTCGCGGGCGAAGCGCACGATGTCGCCTACGATGAGAAAATAGGACGAAAATCCGAGGTCGTCAATGACGCGCAGTTCATGGCGCAGGCGGTCCATCGCCGCCTGGGGAACCGGATGATAGCGCGTCTGCGCGCCTTCCAGACATTTCTGCCGCAACCAGGAGCCGGGCGTCTCGCCTTCGGGCAGGGGAAAATCGGGGAAAACCGGCTTGCCCAGGGCCAGTTCCACGTTGCACTCCTCGGCAATCCAGTAGGCGTGGTCCAATGCGTCCGGCCACGCCGCATAGAGGCGCTCCATCTGATCCGGCGACCGGAACCAATCCTGCGGATGGGCGCATGCGGCGGGGTCCGGTTGGTCCACCGTGGTGTTCTCGCGGATCGCGGCCAGCACCCGGTGGACGGCGTAGTGCGCGGGGTCGAGAAAATACACCGGGTTCACGGCCACGGCGCGAAGCCCCAGGCGCTGCGCGGCTTCATGGGCCTGTGCGGCCCGATAGCGCGACCGCGCATCGCCGTAATGGGTCATCGCGACCAGGGGCGGGAAGCCGCGATCGCGCAGACGCCGCGCCACGCCGAGATCGGCGGTGACGCAAAAGAGGCGTTCCATGCCGAAGGGAAACGGCCATGCGCCCAGTTGTTCCGGCGTCACCTTCTCCAACTGCACGGCGGAGATGACCTCACAGAGATGCGCGTAGCCCTCCCGGTCCCGCGCCAGCAACACGCACGGCCCCAGTTTCGCGCCAAGCAGGGGCTTTACCCCCGCCGCCTTCGCCGCCTTGTAAAAGGGGATCGCGCCGTAGAGGCCGCCGGTATCGGTCAGCGCGAGCGCCTTCATGCCGTGCTCCACGGCGCGGGCCGCCAACTGCCGGACCCCCGCCGTGCCTTCCAGCAGCGAAAAATGACTGTGCACTTCCAAGTGAATCATCACCGCGATATCGTCTTTCCGGAACGCAGCGCCGAAAAGCCCATCTTCGCCCGCACCCGGTCCACGCTTTCCAGCGCGCGCTCCCATTTTTCCGACGCCTCGCCGCCGAAGAGCCGCAACTGGTGCTGGTTGCAGGTGAGCGCGGAGAGCGCCACGCCGATCAGGCGCACGCGGGCGCGACGCGCGCGCGCCTTGGGCAGCAGTTCGCACAACGCCGCCGCAAATTCCGCGTCAATGCACGTGGATTCCGGCAGGGTCTTGGCAAAGAGTTTCGTCTCGAAATCGCCATAGCGCACCTTCAGGGTCACCCGCTTCGCCTCCAAGCCCTCCTCGCGCAGCGCATACGCGCAGCGTTCCAGCAGGTGCGCCAGCACCGTCTCGACCCGCTCCCAATCCAGCAAATCGCGATCAAAGGTCGTTTCCCGGCTGATGGACTTGGGCGCGGACGCCGTCGCCACCGTCGCATCGGCCACGCCGCGCGCAGCGCGCTGCAAGAGCACGGCCCCCTGACGCCCGAACACGCACTCCAGCGCATGGGGCGGCCACTCCGCCAACTGCCCCACGCGCATGATCCCCATGCCTTCCAGCACCGCGCAGGTCTTCGGTCCTGCGCCCGGCAATGCGCGCACCGGCAGGGGCGCCAGAAAATCGCGTTCGCCGCCCGGCGCCACCCGCACATAGCCGTCGGGTTTGCCCGCATTCGTCGCCACCTTGGCCACCATCTTGTTCCCTGCGATGCCGATGCTGCACGGCAGGTCCAATTCCCGGCGGATGGCCGCCTTGATGTGCGCGGCGATGGCGTCGTCGCCGCCGAAAAGGCGCTGCGACCCCGAAATGTCCACATACGCCTCGTCTATCGAAGCCATCTGCACCTGCGGCGACACCCCGTCGAGGATTTCCTTGACGCGCCGCGAGGCGGCGGCGTAGAGATGAAAATTGCCCTGCATGAAAATCCCGTGCGGACACAAGCGCCGCGCCTGCACCATCGGCATCGCCGAATGCACCCCGTAGGCCCGCGCCGCATACGACGCCGTGGACACCACCCCCCGCGTTCCATCCACGTCTCCGCCGATGATCAGCGGTTTCCCCCGCAAACGCGGGTCCCGCGCCTCTTCCACCGACGCGAAAAACGCATCCATGTCAATATGCAGAATCCGGCATTCCATCGGGGCTGCCTTTCGAGAATACTGATTATATTTTCAGTTAAATTATACCCCCTCCCGTAACCATCGTCAAGCCCCGATCCCATCGCGGACGACCTTGTGAAAGCGGGCAAAATCCCCTTGTTATACTGCTTCTGTCCCCTTCATGACACCGCTTCTGCGGTGTAACGGAAGGGCAGGTTGATCGGTAGATATGCGGCGCAGGAGCGCCGCTGTAGTGCGTTACGCCGCGGGAGCGGTGTAACGAGGGGGAGACAAAGAGGTTGGTCGGTACGCGGCGCGGGAGCGCCGCAGTGGTGCGTTACACCGCAGGAGCGGTGTAACGAGCGGCGAGGGGGAGCGGTGTAACGAGGCCCTTAAATCTCACAGGGCGAAGGCATGCGGTATTACATTTGCGGTATTATAATGGATAATGATGTTTGGTGACGTATCATGAAGGAATTCGGCGAATTGGCGCGTGCGGACGCGTATTGGGAGTCACGCGGGTTTGTTCCGTGGCGGCGTGGCGGGATGGCCGGTGTGCACCGGCGGATGACGGTGCGCAAGGCTTCGATGCTGGGCGAGGTGGCGCGGTATTATACAGACGATTACATCGTGTGGCAGCACAATGGAAAGCCGGACCAGGAAGCGGTGTTTCGAATGTGGCGGGCGCTTCCGGAAGTGATGATGCAGCGCGTCGTTTTTTTGATGCGTGATGCGGCGGCGGGAGGTCGCTCGCGGGCATTTCTTTTGGGGTTTCGCGGTTATCTGGAAATGTACGAGTATGGCGCAGATGGCCGCGCGCATCGCGGGATGATAGACTTGGCAGGGTTGATTGACGAGGCGTTGGTTGTTGTCGAAAAAACAGACGACACGCAGCAAACGATGGCATAGGAAAGGCAGTTGAGATGTTAGGGGCGCTTTTTATAGCGGCGGCGGTGGTTTTTGTGATCGGCTATTTCTTCTACGGCCGGTACATGCGAAAAGTCTATGAATTGGACAACGCGCACAAAGCGCCGTCGGAGACATGTTATGACGGCGTGGATTACTGTCCGGCACATCCATCGGTGCTGATCGGACATCATTTCAGTTCCATCGCGGGGGCGGGTCCGATTGTGGGGCCGATTGCGGCGGCCTCCCTCTTCGGCTGGCTTCCCACCTATTTGTGGTGCGTGATCGGGTCGGTCTTTTTTGGCGGTCCGCATGACATGGGGTCGGTGGTTTCATCCATGCGACATGAAGGCAAGAGCGTCGGGGAGGTCGTGGACCGCTGGATAGGGCGTCGCGGGAAGTTGTTGTTTCTCTGTTTCACGTGGTTGACACTGGTTCTGGTGGTGGCGGTCTTTCTGCAGTTGTCCGCGGATACGTTTGCGGCGGACCCGGCAGTGGCATTTTCGGGCACGGTGTACATTTTCCTGGCGGTGGTTTTCGGGGTGCTGGTGTACAGGCTGAAACTGCCATTGCTGTACACGTCGCTGGCGATGGTTCCGCTGGTGCTGGGGGCGGTGGTGTACGGCCACTATGCGGACTGGGTGCAGACGGCCTTCGCGATACCGATGGAGAGGTGGCGGTGGATATTGATCGGCTATGTGTTTGTGGCGTCCATTCTGCCGGTGTGGCTGTTGCTCCAGCCCCGCGATTATCTGGCGTCATATCTGTTGTATTTTGCGGTAATCGTGGGCACGGTGGGCATTCTCTTTGGCGGTTTTCATGAAATCACGTTGCCCGCGTTCAAATCCTTCACGCCGGCGGAGGCGACTTACCTATGGCCGCTGCTCTTTGTGATGGTTGCGTGCGGCGCCATATCGGGGTTTCACTGCATGGTGGGCAGCGGGACCACCTCCAAGCAAATCCGCTGCGAAACGGACGCCCAGTTTATCGGCTACGGCGCGATGCTGCTGGAAGGACTGGTGGCCATCATCGCGTTGGGAACAATTATGGTTGTCGGTTCGCTGCTTAACAACAATCCGATGGAGACTTACGGCGCGGGTTTCGGCCGATTTGCCCAGGTGCTGGGCATCGAGCCGGGTTTGGGAAAATCGCTGGGATTGCTTGCCGTCAACAGTTTCATCTTGACGTCGCTGGACACGGCGACCCGGCTGGGACGTTATCAGTTGCAGGAATTGAGCAACGGCCGGCTGGACCGTTATACGGCGACACTGGCCGGGGTGGCGGGCGCGATGGGCCTGTTGTATGTGCGCAGCGGCGATGTGCCCGCGTGGAAACTGATTTGGCCGGTCTTCGGCGCGTCCAACCAGTTGGTGGCGGCGTTGGCGCTGCTGGCGGTGTCGGTCTGGGTCATTAAAGGGCTGAAAAAAGGGGCGATGTTCCTGATGCTTCCGATGGTGTTTATGTTGTTGACCACGCTGGCGGCCCTGGTCCTTTTGGTCACCAGCAACTGGGGCAAGGGCAACTATCTGCTGGTCGGGATTGGCGGGGTGCTGTTTGCCTTGGCGTTGATGCTTGTGCACGAAGCCTACAAGGCGCTGCGCGCGCCTGCACGGCAATAATGCGAGCGGCTGATCAGGGGCGTACGATGGGCACAAGGCGGATTTGGAACAACTTGGGCCACAGTTTTCCCGTCACGAACAACCTGTCCTTACCGGCGTCGTAGGCGATGCCGTTGAGCACATCCGCGTTGCGGCGTTCCTG
>CAZLII010000315.1:0-5868 GCA_964559065.1 uncultured Nitrospirales bacterium
TTGTTCAGACCTTTCTTCTTCATCGGTCTCGCTCCACAATGAACCGCGCGAGTAGACCGAACATGTCCGCTTTTTCCCCGAAAATCTCCAGCGCGGCGGCGGCAGCAGCGACGGCCTCTTCCGCAAGTTTCCGCGCGCGGTCCAGTCCGACCAGAGCGGGGTAGGTTGACTTCTCCCGCGATGCGTCGCTGCCGACGGGTTTGCCGATGGCCTCCTGGGTCCCTGTTACATTCAGGATGTCATCGGCGATCTGGAATGCGAGGCCGACCTGCTCGCCGTATCGCGTCAGCGCATCCAGCGCGGCGGCGTCCGCCCCCGCCAGCATCGCGCCACAGCGCACCGAAGCGCGGATCAGCGCGCCGGTCTTGAATGCGTGAATCCGCCGCAATTCCTCCAGCGTGACCGGTCGTCCCTCCGCTTCGATGTCATAGAACTGGCCGCCGGCCATGCCGCCGACTCCGGCGGCCTGCGCCAGTTCCCGGATGATGCGGATGTCGCCGGACTGGGCCGCTGCGTCGAACGCCATGGTCAGCAGGGTGTCGCCTGCGAGCATGGCCGTGGCCTCGCCGAAAACCTTGTGCGAAGTCGGACGTCCCCGGCGCAGATCGTCGTTGTCCATCGCGGGGAGGTCGTCGTGGATGAGCGAGTACGTGTGGATCATTTCCAGGGCGCAGGCTGCGGGCAGCGCGGGCGTGTCATCGCCGCAGACAATTTCCGCCGCGCCCAGGGCCAGCGCCGGGCGCAGTCGCTTTGCGGGGGCAAAGAGACTGTAGCGAATCGCTTCGATCAGTCTTTCCGGCTGCGGGCCCCATCCCGCGATGCACTGCTCCATTGCCTCTTCAGTGCGCTGCGCTTTTTCCCGGAGATATAATTCCACATTCTTCAAAACAACAGTTCTCCCTCTTCTTCCTCTTGCGGATCCGGCGGTTCGGGCGGTTCCGGCTCCGAAGCATCCCCGTCCGCCGCGCTGCGCACCGCTTCCGTCGTTTCCGTCTCGGCCGCCTCTTCCTCGTCGAACGGCTTGGCCTCCAGTTCTCCCCCGGCGTTTTTGGTCAGTATCTCGATGCGTTTTTCCGCTTCGCTGAGCGCTTTTTCGCAGGATCGGGCGAGCCGAATCCCTTCCTCAAATTTTTTGAGCGATTCATCGAGCGAGAGGCCGCCTGCTTCCAGCGCGGCCACAATCGCCTCCAACTGCTCCAAATCCTTTTCAACACTCGGCTCTTTTTTCGTCCGCGCCATGGTCTGTTTCCTCTATTCGCCGCACCAATGCTTCGGCGGCCCCGCTTCCGAAGCGCACGTATATCGTATCATCCCGGGCGAGCGCTGCGGCGTTGCGCACCAGCGCCCGTTCCGGCAGTTTCCATGCAATGGCGTAGCCCCTGCCGAGTATCGCCAGAGGATTGAGCGCGGCCAGGCGCGCCAGCGCCGGGCGCAGGCCCGTCCGCTTTCGCTCCGCAATCATCGCGCCCGCCCGCACCAGCCGTTGCGCCAACGCCGCGTGGCGTTCCTTCGCCTGCGCCGTCTGCCGCCGGGGCGAGAGCAGGGCCAGCGCGCGCGCAGCGTGATCAAGCCGGATGCGCGCCGCCCGCGCCCGATTCGCCAGCGCCCCTTCCAGCCGCAGGCGCAGTTCATCGCAGGTCTGGCGCAGTTGTCGCACGAGTTCTTCCGGGCGCTGGAAAACAAAACTGCGGCGGGCCGCCGATACCCGGTGCCGCGCCTGCTCCAGATGACGGCGGCAACCTGTCTCCAAGCGACGGCGCAGTAGCGCGACCTGTTCCGCCAAAGCCGCGCGCTCGCGCACGACGAGTTCCGCCGCGGCGGACGGCGTCGGGGCGCGCAGGTCCGCCGCGAAATCCGTCAGCGTAAAATCAATCTCATGGCCCACGGCGGAAATGACGGGCGTCTGCGCCGCATAGACCGCCCGCACCACGATCTCCTCGTTGAACGGCCACAAGTCCTCCATGGAGCCGCCGCCGCGCCCCACGATCATCACGTCCACGCCCCAGCGGTCCAGCGCGCGGATGCCCGCCGCAATCTCAGGCGCGGCCTCTTTGCCTTGCACCCGCGCGGGATACAGGATGACATGCACGCCTGCGAAACGCCGGTGAATCACGTTGAGGATGTCGCGAATCGCCGCGCCCGTGGGCGAAGTCACCACTCCGATGCAGCAGGGCAGCACGGGCAGCGGCTTCTTGTGCGCCGGGTCGAACAGTCCCTCCGCCTCCAGTTTCTTCTTCAACTGTTCGAAGGCCAGTTGCAACGCGCCCACGCCCTTGGGCTGCATGTCGTCGAGAACGATCTGGTAATTGCCGCGCCGCTCATAGACGCTCACCCGCCCGTGCGCCACCACCTCCAGGCCGTTCTCCGGCGCGAAGCGCAGCCGCGACAAACGCCCGCGAAACATTACCGCGTCAATCTGGCTTTCCTTGTCCTTCAGCGTGAAATACGCGTGGCCCGACGCCGCCACCTTCCAGTTGGAAATCTCGCCCGCCACCCAGACCGGCCCCAGACCCTCCTCCAACAGGGTTTTCACCCGCCGGGTGAGTTGCGCCACCGTCAGGATTTCCGCCCGTTCCGTTTCCATTCCCCGATTGTAGCAAAGATGCGGGTATCGCATCTTCCATAGCGGACAAACGTCAGCCCCGTTCCCCCTGTGCATGCGGGGATTGAAGGGGAAAACGCCGTCAGCCCCGACTATCCGTGCATTCTCTCAGGATGATTCGCTATAGTATGCCTTGCCGCAGATGCGGCGCGGAATGTGGGATTTGGGGATGACGGCGCTTCGCAAGGGCCTCCCCCGGCAAAAGGAGACCGGACGGCGTGGAACAATTCACCAACATGCTGTGGGCGGATATGATGGCGTTCTCGCAGCGGCATCCCCTCTACAATTTCGTGCCGAAACTGGCGATTGCCGTGGGGTTTCTGTACTGTCTGGCGGCGCACGGCGATGAACTGCGCGCGATGGGGCGGGGCTTGCTCGAATTGCGCCCGTTATCGCGGCTTCGAGAGCGTATCGCTCCGCGATGCGCGGCGGCGGCATGGTGCGCGGCGGCGGCGCGGTTGCGCGAGGCGTTCAAGCCGCTGTGGCGCCCGATGCTGCACGGGTTCCTTTTTTGCGTGCTGTTGATCGGGTCGCTGCTGGCTGCCGCGAACTATTTCGATTTTGCCCGCTTCCGCTATGGCGCGTATCTGAACGCCTACGAGTTCTATCACTATTATCTGGGGTCGAAATACGCTCCGGAACTGGGCTATACGCGCCTCTATGCCGCCAGCCTGATCGCCGACCAGGAAACGGGGATGAAATGGAACGATTCGCGCAAGCAAATCCGCAACCTTGACACGGGCCGCTACGTCGCGTCGGACGCCGTGCTGCGCGATGCGGAAGAATACAAGGCGCATTTCTCCGAACATCGTTGGGAAGAATGGAAGAAGGACATCCGCTGGTTCAAATCGAAACTGATCACCGGGCGCTGGAACAACGTCCTGCGCGACAAGGGCTACAACCCCTCGCCGGTGTGGTCCATGGTGGTCGGCGGGGCGCTCACCAATCAGATTTCCACCGACAGCGAACGCGGGATGCTCTTTCTCGCATTGCTGGATTTGTTTCTCATCGGCGCGGCGTTTCTGTGCGTGTGCTGGGCCTTCGGCCCGCGTGCAGGCCTTTTCATGATCATGCTGATCGGCACGCACTACATGATGCGCTTCTCACACATGAAGGGCGCGCTGCTGCGCACCGACTTCGCGATGTGCCTGGTGATGGCGATCTGCATGCTCAAGAAAAACCGCTACGCCACGGCGGGAGCGCTCATGGCCTATTCTGTACTGGCGCGCATTTTCCCGGCAATCCTGCTCTTCGGACTTGGCGCGAAACTCTTCTGGGAGATGGGCCGGCTCGCGCGCGCCGCTGTGGACCGCATGGTCTCGCGCTACGGCTTCGGCGGTGCGTTCTGGGCGCGCACGGCGCTGATTGCCGCGCCGCTGATCGCGGCGGCGGCCATCCTCAGCGGCATCACCGGTGAGATTCTCCCTGCGCTGACCGCATGGCTTGACATGGGCATTCCGGTGGAACCGCGCACGCTCGCCATCGCCCTCTTTATCCCGATGTTGGTCGGGGTCGCCCTGTGTGCCGCCGCCGTCTGGGGGTGGTGGAAGGGACTGATGAATACTCGCTACCTGCGTTTCTTCGGGGCATTCGCCGCCACCGTCCTGATCCTCGTGGGCGCGTCCATCGCCCATTTCGGCGGCACGGAACTCTGGGAGGATTTCGGTTCCAAGATCGGCCGCCACAACCGCGACATCTCGCCTTGGCGCGTCGGCTTTAAGTACATTTTCATCGCGCATTGGCGGGATGATTTAAGTTTCAGGCAGGGCGTGGGCGAACTCAGGGACTACCTGCTCGGACGCGACCAGGAGCAGAAAACCGCCGCCGCGCGCCAGCGCGGCATGCAGGATGTGCTGCGCAAATTGGCGCCGGTGATTCGCAGCGCCATTTACCGGGAGAACCAGGGACTCTGGTGGAGCATCCAGGCCATCGTGCTGTTCCTGTGCCTCATCGCCGTCAAAGGACTCAAGGACCACCAGGCGCTTGCATTCAGTTTCGCGCCCTTCTTTTTCATGACCGCGCCCACCTACTATTACTACATCATGCTGGCGGCGCCCCTGATCTTGTTCACGTCGGAACTGGAGCGCCCCACGCGCGCGCTTGGCCTCGCCTGGATGTTCTTCACCGCCATGGCCGGCTACTATTTCTATGCCATGTGGCGCCAGGAATATGCCACGTACTACTGGCTGTCGTGGATGAACTGCGTGCTCGCGGTCTATATCATCCTGCTCGGCATGGGGGAGACCTTCTACTTCTCACGACGCGTCGAGATGCCGTCCCCCATGCCTCCCGATAAGGGCGTTGCGCAGACTCCGGCTTCTCCCGTCGCCTCAGAGGAAGAAAACGCGCCGGCATAACTGCCGCCGCGCTTTCATTCGACTCCTTCTTTGTCCGTGTTTGTCTGTGTGGGTCCGTGTCTGTCCCTGTCTTACCCAAAACACCACAACGACGGTGCCGCGCAGTCCATCAAGTTCCCGGCACGGGGACCGGCCCGACGGGATAAGGCTTGTCAAAACTGAGTTCATCGGGTACCAGGCTGAGGTCGGCGTTAATCGCCTCGTCCCAGGTGAGTTCCTTGCCGGTATAAGCGGCCATCCGGCCCATGATCGCCGTCATGGTGCTTTCGGCGGTGGAGACCCCTGTGTTGAGGTACGGCGCTGTCCCACGGATGCTGTTCACCAGGTCCACGTGCTCCTGAATCATCGGATCGCCGGTGTCCTTGCCCATGTCACGACAGTTGCTCTTGCCTTTTGTGCCGGTGACCTCCTCGAACACCGCGTTGGTTGAATTGTTCCAGTGGCGACTGAAACTGTACATGTGCGCGCCGCTCGGGTACTCGAAGTCGCAGGAAAAATTGTCCCACAGGTCGCCATACTTCTCCTCGAGGGGTTTCCATGCGCGCCCGCCGGACGCCGTCACCTTCACCGGATGCGCGTTCATCACCCAGTTGATGATGTCCAGATTGTGGATGTGCTGCTCGACGATGTTGTCGCCGCAGGTCCAGATGTAGTTGTACCAGTTGCGCAGGCGGTATTCGAGATCGCTCCACTTCGGGTTGCGCTCATGGCAGAACGGCAGGTTGCCGTTCCAATACGCGCGCGCGCTCAACACTTCGCCGAGTTCCCCGTCGTGAATCTTCTGGATGGTCTCGATGTAGGCGGCTTGATGGCGGCGCTGTGTGCCCGTTACGAAACTCAGGCCCTTTTCCTTAGCCTGATTTGCCGCGTCAATAAACATCCGCACGCCCGCCGGGTCCACGGCCACCG
>CAZLII010000316.1:0-5863 GCA_964559065.1 uncultured Nitrospirales bacterium
GGTCAATGATGTCTCAGGAATTCCCACGGAGAGGTTTGCGTATAGGAAAGGCCCGTCACATCATCTTGATTCAACAGGATTTTCCAGGGGTTTTCGTCATATCCTTTCATTTTTTTAACAACCTATCTTGGACAACACTGATCTCTCAAGAGGAAACTGCTTGTTCATTACGGCAGATCCGACCGCGGCGTTGTCGTGCTTCCACATACGGCATTCCGCTGAAGTGTGACGTTTTTCCTGACGCCATGCCAGCAGGAGATATTTCCCGGAAGGCGCTGTCTTGACTGGAACCCGAAAAAACAGTTGCATTTCTGTATGATTTGTTGTATAAGAATCATATAGGGATTTTAACCTTATTGCCTTCAGTGGAGGGGAGGAAAAATGAGGAAATTAAGAAGAAGCAAAACAGCAACGCCTCGCCGTCTTGAACGGACAAACGGTCTTGGCTTCACCCTCATCGAATTGCTGGTTGTCATCGCGATCATCGCCATTCTGGCGGCGATTCTGCTGCCGGCGCTGGCGCGGGCGCGCGAAGCGGCGCGGCGCTCGCAGTGCCAGAACAACCTCAAGCAGTTCGGCATCATCTTCAAGATGTACGCCAACGAGGCGCCCGGCGAGAAGTTTCCCACGCTGAAAGCGAACGAGACGGGGTGGTACACAGGCGCTCCGCCCCCGTCACACTGCCTTGATTTTTCCTGCACCTGTGCTTATCCGAATGTGGTGTCGTTTCTTCCGGATGTGCAATCCATGTATCCGGAATACCTGACCGACATCAGCATCATTCAGTGCCCCTCTTCTCCCACCTATAAAGCCTGCAACTGGCGATATGGGGATGACCCGGCCATGCCGATAGACCCCTGCCATCCCAGCAATAGCGCCGGGAGGCCCACCGAACGCGACAGTTACGCATATTTTGGCTGGACCATTCTCGGCGAGTACGTGGTGCGGCCCGGTGCAGACCCAAATGCCAATCCCCCGGACACGGCAGTGAGCATCGCTTTTCTGAAGAAGATGTTTGATCCTGACATCTACGAGGGCAACTTCGAGTACGAGAGCATCCTCGGAGATCGATGGGGGGGAAGGTTTTTTCCCGCGTTTACCGGCATCTTACAACAATGAATTGCAAATCTACGACAAGGATTATTGGTTCGATGAGCCGACGCCGGGCACGCCAACCCGTCATCTTTACCGCCTGCGGGAGGGCGTCGAGCGGTTTCTGATTACCGACATCAACAATCCGTCCGCAAGCGCCATGGCGCAGAGCACCCTGCCCATCATGTGGGACCGCGTCGCCGTAAATATCGGCCGGGACGGGTTCAATCATCTTCCCGGCGGCGCGAATGTCCTGTATCTGGACGGGCACGTTGCGTTCATACGATTCCCCGGCGAACACCCGGTAACCCGTGTTATGGCGTATGCCATAACAACACTCAACAACTATTTCTACGGGGAGTGAATTACCCGGCCGGGAAGCAACAAGGTTGTTCCCGGCGCGGGACAAATATAGGGTGCACTCATGTCATGTGCACCAATCGCTCCCCGAGCAGCAGGAGATGCCGCACATTGTGCATAGCAGCGGTTCTGTCGTAACGCACTTGCGCTTGGTTGTGCTACAGCACATGCTCCTGTTCTCCGGGTCCGATATGCGGTATGCCGTGCCGTCTACTTTATAGACGACGAGATCAGGCATCTCGCCGATAAGCAGGCGGTACTCATGCAGGGCGTCGCTGATGGCGTTAATGGCATCGTCCTTGAATCTCGGAGAGGCTGGCGTCCAGAAGAAATCCGCCAATTCCCAATCGCCGAAGCCTTGCCGGTGCAGGTTTGCAATCACGGAGTCAAATTGGTCCCTGTGCTCGAAGTTCGGAAAAGCCAGATTCGCCCCGGCCGCCTTCAAGTTCTCCAGTTCCCGCTTGACGGGGGCGAGCGCCGCATCATCCCAGTCCTGAAAATACGCGTCCCTATAGGCCCACTGGATATTTGCAGCCTGAATCGCTGCGCTTAACTTATCCAGGGCCTCTCTGGTTCTTGCCACACTGTCTGGTGAAACCCTGCCGTTTGTCCCTATCTTGTCGCAATTCACCTTCCATTGCTCGACGACCGTGCTGAATTTCGTGGTCGGCGCGAACAATTGACTGACAGGCAACTCCGTCATCAGATAGCAGGTCAGATAGGTATTCGGCCCCCAGTCCGATAGCGTGAAATCACTCGCGTTCTGTTCAACCTCCCGCCAGGAAATCTCCTGAATCTCCCCGGGTTGGGCCGCACAAAAGCCGCTCAGCATCATGCACACGCCCAGCAATGCAAATACTACGCTCTTGTCCTTTCGCATCCCTGTTTCTCCTTCTTTTTGTTCGGTCCCTTGTGATTCACCAATGCGCTTTCCCGTTTTATTAACTCCTGCATTAACAATGGCCGCATCTGCCTTCATGCGAAATGCTGATTTTTGAAGCCTTCGCAATCAGGTTTCGGACATTACTTTTGCAGGCAGCAATAGCAACCGGCATCCGCTCTCTTTGACTCTTTGATCGTGAGTTCTGCGCCCTTTGCGTAGATGTTTGATGGAGGTTGTCGTTGTGACGTGTGTGGTGCAACGGTTTTTTAGACCAAAGGCCCGTCACCCCCGCGAAAGCGGGGGTCCAGAAAAAATCGAAGATTTCCATTGCATAATGACTGGATTCCCGCCTGCGCGGGAATGACAGGAGTGGTGGCTTTGGGTGCGATGTCCAATGCATATGGTTGCTGCTGCGCCGCGTCAGGGTGAATGGGAGTTGACGTCGGATTGAATGTTATAGGTTATTTCAATTTCACTGAAGAGGCCGCGCAGCACATGAAACGTAAACTGGTTGGATTCCCCGGATTCGATTTTCTGACGCAGCGCAACCAGATGTTGCCGGAGTTCATCAAAGTGCTGAAAGCGTTGTCCGTCAAAATCCGTGACAATGTCTTTGTTCTTGAGTCGTCCCTGATAAAAGAGGTCTTGAATGCTTGAGGTCAGCGGAGCGGGGAACAGAAAGGCGATTCCCGGGGGAGCCGGCTGGCAGAACTCGATGCACGTGGGCAGCACGGCGCAGGCGCCATCTAAAAAAGCCATCGCGACGTCGCGCGTCATGGACACGGATTCCCGGTGCTGCGTCATCGGGAGCGTCAGATACTTGAATGTCAGGGAACGTCCTGACCGGGAGACGGTCAATTCCAGCCCGGGGGCCGCCGATTGCGCCAAGGCCGCCGCGATATGTTCGAGCCTGATTTGGGTGTCCCAGCGCCCGGAGAGCGTTTTTCCGTCGAGATGGGTGAGGCGGTCGCCGATTTGAAGCCCCAGGCAATAGGAGGCCCAGGACTGCGGCATTGGGACCACATACCGGTCTTCTTCCCGCGAAACGGCCTGCAATTCCGAATACGCGGTCTCCGAATGCAAGGCTTTGACGGCGTTGATCAATGTTTCCGCGCCCAGCGGCACAAGGAATGTATCATTATCGGGCAGTTGTCGGGGCGGCGGCGCGCGCCGCGCCTGTTCCTGCCGATAGTCACGGTAGTGGCGGAGCAATTCTTCGGGCGGCAACATGGCCTGTTGTTCAGGCGACCAGGGCGCGGTTTCGATGCGCTTGAGAACGCCATTGCCGTCAATGGCAATGGCCGAACGGTTGTCGGAAAGAAACTCCACATGGTCCGAAACGCCAAATGTCGCGAGCGACGTGAAGGATGTCGCATCCCAAAGGGCTGTTTCGACAAAACGACAGCGCGTCAGGATATAGCGGTCATCATGGGCAAATGCAACCGCCATCGGTTTTGAATCGCCACGCACCTTGCCGATGTATCCGCTTGTTTGGAGCGCGCCCAACAATTCGCGGCGCTGCACATCCCAGATATGGACGTTTGCATCGGCGGTGGCGACGGCAATGCGGTCCCCGCTTCCGCTGAAGGCCACGGCAAGCACCGGGAACGGGTGTTCGAATACGGACTGGTGTTGCCCCGTGGCGACCGAGAACAGGGCGGCGATGCCATCCATGAACCCGATAAGCAGCGCGGCGCTGTCCGGGCTGAATTGAAGGTCCATCACGCCGCCGGCATGTTCTGTGATTTCAAGTTCCGTATTGCCGGAATCCGGGTTCCAAAGGTGCACGCCGCCTTCGGGTGTCGCCGAGGCGATGCGCCGGCCATCGGGACTCCACGCGATGGCTGTAACCTGATCATCGTGTGCGAGGTAGGCATTGCGCAGGGTTCCCGTGTCAACATCCCATACGATTGGAACCATGCTGTCAATCACGGTAACCACGCGCCGTCCGTCGGGATCGAGCGCCAGGTAATTGGCAATGAACGGCGTCGGACACAGATATTGGGCCAAGGCCGTCATGTTTTCCGTATCAAAGACAGTGTACGTGGAATCTCCCCAACTTACGCCGAACCGTTCTTTTGTCGAAGAGAAGGCGAGATGGCGAACCCCGCTGGTGGCATTGGGTCTCTGCGGCAACTGGTACGCCACGGGTTGCATGCCCGTCGGACCGAACACATGCCAGACCTGGAAAAACTGGTCGGTGGTGGCGAGCGCCATGAGCCGCCCGTCAGGCGACACATCGCCATTCATCAAGCCCGGTCCTCTTGTCCGAACCGCGTATATCGCTTCATCCCGGTCCGTGGACCAAAGCGACAGTTCCATGTCAATGGTGCATGAGAGCACAAAGCGATCATCCGCGACAAAGAATGCGTAACGCAGGGGGCCCTGATGATAGTAAGTGCGCAAGCGTTCTCCGCTTCGGCTATTCCACAATGCCACGGTGCCATCGCGCGCGGAGGTGACAAGCTTCGCCCCGTCGCCGCTGAAGCGCAGGTCCACAATGAAATCCTGCCGCGCATCTATCTCACGTACGGGAGCACCCGTACCGGCGTCATACAGAAAGATTGTGGAATGCTCAACGGTTCCTATCAGGGCGCCGTCCGGGCTGAGGCACGGGACCATGCCTTCGCCGCTGAACAACAGGCCCAAATCCGGATAGGACCAGACCTGTACCACGCCGCCGCCGGACTCCCCCATACCCGCCATGATGCGGTCATTGCCCGGATAGAACCTGAGCGCATACACAGGCCGCGAAGCGGTCTGCCATTCGGCCACCGGCTCCGGCCCCGATGTTCCGATGTCCCATCCGCGAATAGTACCGTCGCCGCTTCCCGCAAACAGGCGGGAGGATGTCGAATCAAACGCCACGGAAAAGACGCCTGCGGAAGTGTGGATGTTGTGTAATTGGCGCCCCGTCGCCATGTCCCACACCCGAAGCCCTTCCAGGCTGCCGACCGCCACCTTGGACATGTCCGGACTGAAACACTGGGAAGTGAAATAGGTGGGTCCGCCCTCAAGGGTAATCAACGGCTGACCTGTCATGGCGTCCCGGACCGCCGCAGGCTCCGCGCCTGAAAGGGTAAGCAATTTCGTTCCATCCGGAGAAAAAAAGGTTACATGAACGCCCGACCCCGGCGTTTCCACCGTGTACAGTTCCGGATTCGCCCGGTTCAGCAGATAGCCCCACTCCCAGGCCCGGCGTTGGGGTTCGGTTTGCCACAGCACCTGATTGGCCGAGGCGTAGTCCGCCTTGCCCAGATGCGCCTCCGCCGAATGAATTTGCGACAAATAGGTCTTCTCTTCGGCGATAAGCCGCTGTTCCCGTTCGCGGTTCCTCGCGTTCCAGATGCTGATGTACGAGAAAACGCCCACGGCCAGCAGAAAGAGCAGGCATGCGGCGGCCGTATTCACCGCCGCCCGGTGCCGCCGATAGTGCCGCAGAAGAATTTCCCGCAACGAATAGGCATAGACGCTGACCAGGCGGCCCGTAACGAAACGTTGCACATCATCCGCGAGTTCCTTCGCGGA
>CAZLII010000317.1:0-5857 GCA_964559065.1 uncultured Nitrospirales bacterium
TGCGATAGACCACGGGGGCGGGCGGGGAGAGCATCTGGCGTGCATCCGCTGCCACGCCCATGTAGGCCATTTGGAGTAATGTGCCGCCGCCCGCGCGGCGCGCGAGAACAGGGAAAGGGAATCAGACCGTGAGCACGTCGGAAAACACCAGCGGGGGCGCGCCGGGCGCGCGCGGCATTGCAATCATTATCGGGGTGACTTCCCTGGTGACCGCCATCGTCGCCTTTGGAGTCACGGCGCTGCTGGTGAACATCTTCGAACGCAAGGTGGAGGCGAGAAATCCGTTCTTCCGCGTCGTGGAAATCACCGACGACACGGTGGACCCGGCGATATGGGGCAAGAACTTCCCGCTGCAATACGACGCCTATTCGCGGACGGTGGACATGGAGCGCACGCGTTTCGGCGGGAGCGAGGCGATGCCGCGTACGCCCACGGAGGCCGATCCGAGGTCCGTCGTATCGCAGTCGAAACTGGAGGAAGACCCGCGCCTCAAAGCCATGTGGGCCGGTTACGCCTTTGCCATTGACTTCCGCGAAGAACGCGGCCACGCCTACATGCTGGAGGACCAGACCTTCACCGAACGCCATCAAAAACCACAGCCTGGCACCTGCCTGCATTGCCACTCTTCGGTCTATGTGGCCTACAAACAACTCGGCGACGGCGACATTTTCAAAGGTTTCGAGAAAATGAACCCGATGCCTTACCACGAGGCAGTACAATTTGTGGAGCATCCGGTCACCTGCATAGACTGCCACGACCCCGATACCATGCAATTGCGGATAACGCGGCCGGGATTCATCGAGGGCATTCGCGCCTACAAAGCCCATCTCGGCATCCAAGACTATGACGTGCACACCATGGCCACCCGCCAGGAAATGCGGTCCTTTGTGTGCGCGCAATGCCATGTGGAGTATTACTTCAAGGGCGAAGGGAAACGCCTGACATACCCGTGGCTTAACGGCCTGAAGGCGGACGAAGTGCTCGCCTACTATGATGAAATCGGATTCCATGACTGGATTCATGCGGAGACGGGGGCGCGCATGCTCAAGGCGCAGCACCCGGAGTTTGAGTTGTGGAACCAGGGTATCCATGCGCGGGCGGGGGTGGCCTGCGCCGACTGCCACATGCCCTACATGCGCGTCGGCGCGATGAAGATCAGCGATCACCACGTGCGCAGTCCGCTGTTGAACATCAACAACGCCTGCCAGACCTGCCACAAGGCCCCGGAAGAGGAATTGAAGGCGCGCGCGGAGACCATCCAGGAACGGAACTATGAAATGCGCAACATGGCCATGGACGCGCTCATGGAACTGATTGACGCGATCAAGGCGGCCCAAGCCGCCGGCATGGACGAAGCGCGGCTCAACACCGCCCGCGAATGCCAGCGCCGCGCCACTTTCCTCATTGATTTCATCGAGGCGGAAAACTCGATGGGATTCCACGCGCCGCAGGAAGCCGCGCGCGTCTTCTTCAAGGCCATGGACCACCTGCGGCACGGCATGGCCGCGCTGAAGGACCCGGTTATCGCGGCGGCGAAGGAACCGGCGGCGGAAGAGGAAGCGCCGGCGGTTTAGGGGGACACGGACGGACACGGACAGACACAGACGGACATGGACAGACCCCATAAGAGGGGCAAAGGGTGTCATGGAAGCATTTGAGCGCGGCGCAGCCTATTATGAAGTCTTTGCCAACAGCGTCAAGCGGCTGGAGCGGGAAGGGCCGTTTCTGTTGGAGCGCTTCCGGCGCGCGCCGGGAAACCGCGTTTTGGACCTCGCCTGCGGCACCGGTCCGCATGCCCTGTTCTTCGCCGAGTATGGCGGCGTGGTCACGGCGGTGGATGCCGGTGCGGGGATGATCGCCTTTGCGCGCCGCGCGCGCCCCCACCCCAACATCGAATATCGCGTAGGCGATATGCGCCGCGTCGAGGGCGGCCCGTGGGATTTCGCCTTGTGTCTGGGCAATTCGCTCTCGCTCATTGATTCCGGGGATGGACTGCATCAGGTCTTCAAGTCGCTTTCCACGACATTGACGCCGCGCGCGCTCTTTGTTGTCCAAGTGCTCAACTATGCCGCCGAAGCAGCGCACGCCCCGCGACATCGCATCGAACAGGGCCGTTTCGACGATGCGGAGATCGTCGCCGTGAAAAACCTCGTGCCCCATGGCGACCGCACCCTGCTTTCACTGAACTATTTTGTTTTTCAGGGGGAAGACATTGACGCGGTGTCGGAAACCGCAGTGCTCCGCCACTGGACGCGCGAGGACCTCGCCGACGCGGCCGCGGTCCATGGCTTCGTTGTCGCGGAATGTTTCGGCGGATTTGACGGCCGCACGTGGGATGTGAATCACGCGCCCGACCTCGTCATCGTTTTCAAGAAAAACATCGCCTGAAATACTGCGCAAACACATGCTTCTATCACGTTTCCTCTGCGCTTTTCGGGAATTCGTGAGGGGAAAAGTATGTTGCTTTTACAAGGGTTCCGGGGGTACGCTGTACTCTTGATCCGGCGCGGAATTATGTATGCCAATCCGTTGGATCGCCGGGATATGACGCGCGGTATGGCACGCAATAGAGAGGGATGCGCGGACAGTGAGCAAAAGCGACGCGAAAAACCTGGATGACGGCGCATTGATGTCGGGCGCGGACGCCTCCGAACAGGATTGGCTTGACGCGATTGACGCGCTGATCGAGGACCAGGGGCCGGACGCGGCGGCGGCGCTGCTGCGCCGCCTGCACCTGCACGCTTACATGTCGGGGGTGCGGTGTTGTCTCTCGTTGACCACGCCGTACATCAACACTATCCCCGTGGAGGAACAGCCACCGTACCCCGGCAACCGGGAACTGGAGCGGATCAACAAGTCCATCATTCGCTGGAACGCAATGGCGATGGTGGTGCGCGCAAACCGGGACTCGGACGGCATCGGCGGGCACATCTCGACCTATGCGTCGGCGGCGACGCTGTACGAAATGGGCTTCAATCATTTTTTCCGCGCACGCGGCGAAGAATACGGCGGCGACCAGATTTACGTGCAGGGTCACGCCGCGCCGGGCATTTACGCGCGCGCCTTTCTGGAAGGGCGTATCTCGCGCGCGCAACTGGAGAATTTCCGGCGGGAACTGCGCGAGGGCGGCGGGCTGCCGTCCTACCCGCATCCCTGGCTGCTGCCGGACTTCTGGCAATTTCCCACCGTTTCGATGGGTCTGGGGCCGATCATGGCAATCTATCAGGCGCGCTTCAACCGCTATCTCGAAAACAGGGGGCTGAAGCCGCACAACGGCGGGCGTGTGTGGGCGTTTCTGGGCGACGGCGAATGCGACGAACCGGAATCGCTGGGTGCCATCGGCCTGGCCACGCGCGAACGGCTGGACAACCTCATCTTCGTCGTCAACTGCAATCTGCAACGGCTTGACGGCCCGGTGCGCGGCAACGGCAAGATCATCCAGGAACTGGAGGGGATTTTCCGGGGCGCGGGCTGGAATGTCATCAAGGTCATCTGGGGTAGCGACTGGGATCCCCTTTTCGCCAAAGACAAGGACAACATCCTCGTGTACGCCCTGGGCGAGTGCCTCGACGGCGAGTACCAGAAATTCACCGTCTCTTCCGGCGCGTATATCCGCAAACGCTTCATCGAACATGATCCGCGCCTGGGCGGGATCATCGCCGATCTCACCGACGAGCAATTGCGCAAACTCAAGCGCGGCGGCCATGACCCGCTCAAGGTCTATGCGGCCTATCACGCGGCGGTGAACACCCAGGGCGCGCCGACGGTCGTGCTCGCGAAAACCGTCAAGGGCTACGGGCTGGGCGAAAGTGGCGAGGGCAAGAACGTCACCCACCAGCAGAAGAAGATGAACGAAGATGAACTGCGCGAATTCCGCGGGCGTTTCGGCATCCCCATCTCGGATGACGATGTGGCTTTCGCGCCGTTTTACAAGCCGCCGGACGACAGCCCGTCCATGCACTATCTAAAAGAGCGGCGGCAGCAACTCGGCGGCTATCTGCCGCGCCGGGAAGTGCTTGCGCCCCCCCTGAAAACACCGTCGGAATCCATTTTCAGCGATTTCTTCGCGGGCAACGAACGGCCCGTGTCCACGACGATGGCCTTTGTTTCCATGCTGCGCAAACTCCTGGCGGACCCCGAAGTGGGCCGCCTGATCGTGCCGATTGTGCCGGACGAGGCGCGGACCTTTGGTATGGAGGGCCTGTTCCGCCAGGTGGGCATCTATTCCGCAACCGGGCAGAAATATGACCCGGTGGACTCTGATGCGCTGCTCTATTACAAAGAGGCGCAGGACGGCCAGATTCTGGAGGAGGGCATCACGGAGGCCGGGTCCATCGCGTCGTTCATGGCCGCCGGAACCGCTTACGCCACCCATGGCATCAACACCATCCCCTTTTTCATCTACTATTCGATGTTCGGCATGCAGCGCGTCGGCGATTTCGTGTGGGCGGCGGGCGACATGCGCTGCAAGGGCTTCCTGATCGGCGGCACCGCCGGCCGCACCACGCTCGCGGGCGAGGGCTTGCAACACCAGGACGGCCACAGCCACATTCTCGCGAG
Source organism: uncultured Nitrospirales bacterium (assembly GCA_964559065.1). Taxonomy (GTDB): domain Bacteria; phylum Hydrogenedentota; class Hydrogenedentia; order Hydrogenedentales; family CAILVY01; genus CALEDJ01. The sequence continues at coordinate 4,561 of CAZLII010000317.1, forward strand.
TGTCGCGCCGACGCTCAAATGCTACGATCCGGCCTTCGCCTACGAAATGGCCGTCATCATCCACGACGGCATCCGCCGCATGTACGAAGAGCAGGAGGATGTGTTCTACTACCTCACGGTGGGCAATGAGAACTATCCGATGCCACCCATGCCGGACCACAAGAACATCCGGGAAGGCATTTTGAAGGGCATGTACAAATTCCACGCATCGCCGCGCACCGACCTCGAATATCACGCGGAACTGCTGGGTAGCGGGGCGATCATGAATGAGGTGATCAAGGCGCAGAAGATGCTCGAAGAATATGGCGTCTCGGCGGACGTCTGGAGCGTCACCAGTTACAAGGAACTGCGAAGTGAAGCCCTCGAAGTGGAACGCTGGAACATGCTCCATCCCGGCGTGAAACCGCGCACGCCCTATGTGACCCGCTGTTTCAACCGGGAGGACGGCGTCGTCGTGGCCGCCTCGGACTACCTGAAACTCCTGCCCGACGGCATCCATAAATGGGTGCCGAACGGTCTGACCAGCCTCGGAACAGACGGTTTCGGCCGCAGTGAATCGCGCGAATCGCTGCGCGATTTCTTCGAGGTGGACGCGCGGTACATCACGCTGGCCGCCCTGTGTGCGCTGGCCAAGCGCGGGCGCATGAGCGCCGCCGTCGCGCAGAAGGCCATGCGCGAACTGGATATTTCGCCGGACAAGATCAGTCCGATGACCACCTAAGCGAAAATGACAACATCAGAGGTGATTGCTCATGGCGTTTGAATTCAAACTGCCCGAACTGGGTGAAAATGTGAGTTCCGCGACAGTGTCCAAGGTGCTGGTCGCAGTCGGCGACGCGGTGACTGCAAATCAGACGGTGCTCGAAGTCGAAACCGACAAGGCGCTGGCGGAAATCCCCTGTCCCGTCGCGGGGGTGGTCAAGGAAGTGCGGGTCAACGCCGGGGAATCCGTTAAGGCGGGCACGGTCGTGATGCTCATCGAGGAATCCGACGCCGCCGCTGCGCCCGCAGCCAAGCCCGAGGCCGCTGGAGTCACTCCGGAAACGCCCCCCGCGCCGCCCAAGCCTCCCGCTGCATCCGTCCGCGCCGCCCCGCCGCCATCCGCAGTGTCTAAACCGCGCGCCGCAGGCACGCCGGTGCTGGCGTCGCCGTCGGTGCGCAGGCTGGTGCGGGAATTGGGCGTGGACTTGAATACGGTGACCGCCGCCGACCCCACGGGCCGTATCACGGCGCATGACGTCACGGCGTTCGCGCAAGGAAAAACCGCCACCGCGCCCGGCATTGAACCCGCTCCTGT
>CAZLII010000318.1:0-5856 GCA_964559065.1 uncultured Nitrospirales bacterium
AGGTCTAAATAAGATACAGCGCCAGGGGGAGCGCGAAACCGGTGGTGTGGCCGGGTCGGACAGGTCTGACAGGTCGGACAATTCGGACAAGACGGACAAGTCAGACAGGTCGGACCTCGTGACACCGCTCCTGCGGTGTCACGCATTATTCCCCCTCGTGACACCGCTCCTGCGGTGTCACGCACAGCCGCGCCGCAGCGCACAGCCGCGCCGCAGTCGCGACGAAACGAGGAGTCACCAGTTCCCCCTCGTGACGCCGCTCCCGCGGTGTCACGCAGAGCCGGGCCGCAGAAGCGGCGCTACAAACGGTCGGCAGATGACCCCTGCTATGGAGATGACGTCATGGGTTCGCTTGCTTTCTTGATGGCATGCGCACTGCTTGCGCAGGCGCCCGCTTCACAACAGAGCGCCGTAAGTTCTGGGCGCTATTTCTTCGTGGAACCCGACACGCCATTCGTCATTTCGGATGACGCCGAAGAATCCATCCGCGACATGACGGCGGCCATCGCCGAAGCCGTGGGCCAGCCGATGCCCATCGTGCGCGACACCCAAGCGCCGCGTCGCGGCAGCGTGATTCTGGTCGGGGAGGCGGGACGCCACCGGGCGCTGGATGCAGCGCGGTCCGGGCGGCAGACCCGGCGGCTGCTGTCCCTGAATGAGGGCGCTTACCTGCTGCAAATCGGGCGGCGTCGCGTGCTGGTGGCGGGCAAAGACGCGGAAGGTGTCTTTCGCGGTATGACGCTGCTGACGCAGATCGCCCGCTCGCACCGTCTCTCCTGGCCGCAACTGGATATTCTCGACTGGCCGGACCTCGCCCTGCGCGGCATGGTGGCGCGCGGCCCGCTGACCACCGGTGAACTGCAAACCCTCGCCGCATGGCGCTGCAACCTCGTCATCTTCGACAGCGATGATTTCCACGACATGACCGAGGCGCGCGCCGCAGGGTGGCGGCGGGTTTTCGATGACGCGCGCCGCCTGCACATCGCACCTGTCCCCATGTTCCGCGTGTTCAGCGGCGCACAGCGCCTGCTTTCGACGGAACCGTTCGCAGCGGAAGGCCGCGCCATCACCGACCTTATCACCTTTCGCGGCGAGGAATGGGCCGCCCTATCCCAACCCAACGTGCTCGCGACGGAATCCCATCCGATTCGCGTGGAGATCGCGCGGGGGTTCCCCGGTATCCCCGGCAGGGACTACGAAATTGCGCCCGGCCGCACCGAAGCGCCCTACGACGCGATGAATGCGCCGTGGCGCATTCGTCGGATTGTAGGCGGGGATATTCTGGACGGGGCGACCGCCCGCGTGACCTACAGTTACGCGCCGCCGGAATCCTCTGCGCTCTGCCCCTACGCCCCGGAAACGGAGCAGGTGCTCCGCGAACACCTTGCCGCACTGGTGAAGCAACTTCAGCCGAATATCGTCCACATCGGCGGCGAGACCATCGCGCGCATCAACCAGGATTTGCGGTCCACGGATAAAACGCGCCGCACAGCAGAGGTCTTCGCCGACGCAGTTGCCCTCTGCAACCTTATCTTGAAGGATATTCATCCCAACTTACCGATCATGCTCTGGGCGGACGCCATCAATCCCTGGCAGGACGCGCCGCTATACGGTCTTGAAAACACCCTGCCCGCATTGCCGAATGACGCGATCATCGGCGTACAATTCCGCCCCGCGCCGGGCGGCAACCCCCACCGCGGATTCCACGAAACGATCGCTTGGGCCGCCGCGACCGGGCGGCCCTGCCTGGCCGTTGCGGATGGTCCGCCTGCGCTGGCCTATGCCCTCGCGCGGCAGGCCGGCCAGAGTGTTTCGCCTTTCCGGGGCATTTCCGTCGCAACCGCAGTGAACACCGACGTCTTTCAGGCGGGCATGCACAAGGCCTGGTCTTTGTCCTCGCCCGTCCTGGCGTGGCCGGAGTGTTTGAATGAATACTTCCATGCGACCGCATGGAGGCCGTCGGAGTCGGAGCAAATCGCCATTATCGCCGACCATATCAACCGGCGCGCCCTGGAAGGACACGACTCCTCGACGCAACGCCGCGATTTCGCGGGCGCCTTGGACGCATTCCGGCGCGTGCTTTCCAAACGCGCCGAAGCCCTATTGGCCGCTGATCAACTGCATGCTCTCGGCGTGGCGAGCCTGACACAGGACCCGCTGGATGTCTTCTCCGCGAAGGATGAATCGCCGGCGGCGCGCTTCCGCGCGTTGGTCGCTCCTCACCGGTCTATCCCTGTGCCGCCGGACCACCGGGTTTTTCCGATTCCCACCGAGCCGACTTGGGGCGGCACGGCCGGACGCCGCGAATTGCTTTTCGATTTGCTGGGCCACGTTGGACCGGTATGTCGTTTGGACGCCGCCGTCGCCGCGTCGAAACTGACCCTCGATTGCAGTGATGACGACCGCGTGTACACGCCACTCGGCGTCTGGACGCCGACCGCGCCTGCAAAGCATTGTGATCCCATTCTGCTGCCGCAGACGCCGCGTGCCGCGCGCTATTTTCGCGTTATCGCCGATGGCGCGCCGCTGGCGACGAAGACCGAGACCGATGCGCGCATCTTCGCCTTGAAAGGCCCTGCGGTCGCGATGTGTCCCTATACGCCCGAAGCGCCCGCGCCGGGTCCGCCCCTGACGGCGCCCGTCTGGCAGCGCGCGCCGCAGGCAGCGGGGTTTCTCAGCGAGGACCACCGCGCCTTCGCCGTTGTCCCGACGGAAGTCTATCTCTGTCGCAGCCGCACGCACCTCTATGTCGGCGTCGCCGCCGCGGACCCCAACGCCGCGATGATGGCGGCGGGGTTCGTCGGGCGCGACGCGCCATTGTGGATGGAGGAAAGTTTCGAGATGCTGGTCGTGCCGGGGGCGGATGCGTTGCCGGTGCGCCTGCTCGTAAATTCGCTGGGCGCGCAATTCGACAGCCTCGGCGGCGATGGCGGCTGGCAGGGCGTCTGGGAAGTCCACGCAACACGCCATGACACGGGATGGGTGGCGCTCTTGTCAATTCCCTTTGAGACCTTGGGCAAGCGCCCGGAACGCGGCGAAACCTGGCGCGTCAATTTCCGGCGACATCACCGCAGCGCGCACACCGAATCAAGCGTGTGGGCCTTTGACTATGACGATCCGCGCCGCGTTCAATTCAGCACGTTGCGTTTCGAGTGATTTTCGGGAAGTTCATTGGGAAGCGCGAGGATGAACCACGCAAAGAACGCATAAAACGTATAGATCACCACGTTTTCCCACAACGGAAACGAGTACCTCGTGTTCAGCGCTTCCGACCACGAACTGCCAATCCGCACACCCGCCAACGCGGCCCTCGCCTTCATGTCCGCGTAGATGAATTCCCAGGAGATCAGGTAATACGCCGCCGTGCCTGTCAATACCCCCCAGAACAAGTACGGCCCGATAAATCTCCGGTGTTGGAAGATGCTGTTTCCGCCTGAGAAAAGGACGTCCTTGAGCAGCAAGGCGCCATGCCAGAGAATGCCGAGGATGAATCCGGCCGCCACCGCGATGGCGGCCTTCTCGTGTATCTCCGTCCACTCCCAGTTGCCGATAACCTCCCCGCGCGCATCGGGGAAGATGGCGATCAGCACAATGCCCACGCCGCCAAGGAGAAATAGTCCTGCACCCACCCGCGCGCCCCACTTTGAGATTGTCGCAAACCGGCGACAGGCATAGAACACCAGCGGTACATTCGCCGTTCCCCAGAAAGCCATAGCAATCGAAAATATCCACCACCGCTGCGGATTGTGTTTGCTCTCAAAACTGCCCAGGAAACTGAAGGTGTGCGTCATGATGGAATAGCGGTTCTCCGCGGGGTAACTCATCCAAGCGATGAATATCAGTCCCCAGAACACCAACGCTTCAATCAGCACATAGCGCCGCAGCATGCGCGGCGTGAAATTGCCTTTGATCGCGGAGCATAGGGAAGTCATGGTTCCGAGCAGGCCTTTCACGGTCTTTCGGGTTGGCTGGAATGCAGGAGACAGGCACCCTCAAGGATTGAGCAGGCGCACGATTTCCGGGTCATTCAGGTTTTCCTGCGTCACCACCGTCACACCCGTGTCAATGCGCTTTTCCACCGGTTTCCCCTCCAGTGCGTCGATCGCCGCTTTTACGCCCACATAGCCCATCTTGAAGGGATTCTGGACGATCAGCGCCTGGATTACACCTTCCTTGAGGGCGGCGATCTCATCTTCGGAAGCGTCGAAGGCGACCAGTTTCACCACACCAGCCTTGCCGGCGGTGCGCACGGCTTGGGCCGCACCGATGGCCGCGGCCTCATTCGCCGCGAAGATGCCGCGCAGGTCGGGGTTGGCGTTGATCATGTCCTGGGTAATGTCCATGGCCTTCGCCACGTCGCTCATGCAGTCCTGGGTCGCCACCAGCGTGATGTTGGGGTATGCCACGATGCCTTCCTTGAAGCCGCGCTCGCGCATTTCCGACGTGGCCGCGCCGGGCACGAAGGGGATCAGCCCGACCGGGCCTTCCTCGCCGATGAGTCGGGCCAGCACATCGGCGGCCATCCGCGCCCCTGCGATGTTGTCCGTCGCCACGAAGGACAGCGGCAAATCGGAAAGGACGCCGGAATCAATCGTGATCACCGGGATGTTCATGTTCACCGCGCGCTGAATCGTCGGCACAAGCGCGTTTTCATCACAGGCCGCGAGCACCAGCGCGCTGACGCGCCGGTTGATCATGTCGCGCACGATGTTGATCTGTTTCTCGATTTCCGTTTCCTTGGCCGGACCCTGCCAGATGATCTGCGCGCCGAATTCTTTGCCCGCCGCTTCCGCGCCATCCTTGGCCGTGAGCCAGAACTGGTGCGCCAATCCCTTGGGGATCACCGCGATTTCGATCTGCCCGCTCCTGGTGGTCGCGGCCTGTTCCGGGACTGCGCCCTGCCCGCCGCACCCCGCCAAAAACAGAACCACCATGGCCAAAGACGCCGCCCTTGCGATGCTGTTCGGTTTCATGGAGTTACTCCCTGTTGCTGGTTTCCTGTTGCTCAGACCCACCCGCATAATCCGGGGCGTCATGTCGGACGTGTCGGACATGTCGGACGTGTCGGACATGTTTGGACATGTTGGAGGTTTTGTTCAGTCCGCGGACGCGCGGAGCAGGGCAATGTCCATCTTATCCTCAATGTTGCACATAGAAGCGTTCGCCGGTATCCACGATTTCGATGCCGATGCCATGAGCCTTCACTTCGATGAGCCGGGCGCGGGTGCCCGGGATGATTTCGCCGATATAGACCTTGTTCAGGTTGATGATGGCCAGCCCGTGGGGGCGGTTCTCACTCGTTTCGCGCAGAACGTTCAGTTTCAGGTTCTCCAGCCCGAATCGCGCCCGGTCGGAGGAACGGAGGATCGGCAGTTCTCTCAGGTTCACCGGGGGGGGCGTGGTGGACCGCGCCACAGTGGTCGAAGTGGACGGAGTGGACGCCGCGGGCGCTGGCGGTTTGGGGGCCGCAGGCGGCGGAGACGCCGTCGGTGTTGTGGGTTTGGGGGCCGCAGGAGGAGGGGAAGGCGCAGTTTGAGGCGCTGGCGGGGGCGCAGCGGCAGGCTCAGGTGCACGCGTCATCGCAACGACAGGCGGTTCCGACGCTGGCGGTGGGGGGGCTTGCGCAGGGGGCGTGGGCGTAGGTTCAGTCGGTGATGATACCGCTTGCGTCGGCGCGGGCGCGGCCGGCTCAGCGATGGCCGGTTCCGGGGTGGAAGACGGCGAGGCCCCTGCCGGTTCGGGCGTCATCGGCGCGGCTGGGGTGGCCGTCGGTGCAGGGGCTATTGCCATCACGGGCGCAGTCGGCGTTACGGCGGTGCGCGTCAGCGCCACGGATACCGTCACCGAAACAGCGAC
>CAZLII010000319.1:0-3107 GCA_964559065.1 uncultured Nitrospirales bacterium
GTTCATGAACCCTGCGAACGCTGATGCGGACCGTAGTGTTCGGGTTGGAGATTTCCACCGCATTGCGGATGAGATTCGCCAGCGCCTGCACAAGTCGGGTGGGGTCGGCCTCGATGGTCGGCGACGCTTCTTCGCAGACGGATTCCACCGCAACCTGCTTTTCCCCGGCGATGCGTTCGCACAATTGGATGGCGCGTTCCACGATTTCCTCCGGGTCACAGCGGATGCGGTCAATGGCGAAGGGTTTTGCGAAGCCGAGAAACTGGCCGACCAGTTTTTCCAGATGCCCGGCTTCGTGAAAAATGGATTCCGCACGGCGGCGAAGGGCTTCCCGTTCCGACAATTGCCGCATGAGCAGTTCCGCCATGCCGCTGATGACGCCGATCGGATTACGGAGTTCGTGCACGATGCCCGCGGTGAGTTCGCCGATTTGCGCCAGTTGCCGATTCAGTTCCGCTGCGCGTTCCAGGCGTCGCACCTCCGTGAGGTCCGCAAACAGCAGGATGAGACCTTCCAGCCCCGACGGCCCGGTAACCGGCGAGGCGGTCATGCCGATGGTCCGCCTTTCGGCATCGCCATCCAAAGTCAATTCGCGTCGGGACATGGGTTGGCCCGTGCGCATCATCTCGGCGATTTCATCCGTGAATTGCCGAAGCCCCGGCGCGTCGCGGTAGGCAATGCCGGGCTGCAGCGTTTCAGGTTCCACGCCCAGATGGCGGCCCGCTGCGGGATTGACGGCAACGATATTGCCTTCGCGGTCCAGTGCGACCACACCGCTGGTGAGGTTCGCGATAATCTGTTCATACCAGTGAAGGACTTCGGCGGATGTCGTGTCCTTGTGATTCCTGCGGGGTGAGGTCATGGACCAATCCTCCGTGCGATGCGCCGGGCCACGCGCCTTTATTCTATACGCGCCCGAATTTCTTTTGCGAGGTGCGCGAATTCCTGCAAGGTCACCGTTTGCGCGCGCCGTTCGGGGTCCACCCCCGCCGCCGCCATCGCTTCCAACACAGCGTCTTTCGGCGCGCCGAAGTTTCCGGAGCGGGTCAGCGCGTTGCGGAGGGTCTTGCGGCGCTGTGCAAACGCCGCGCGCACCACTTTCACCAAAAATGGCGTGGCCACATCCGGAAACAACGGCGCTTCATGACACCGGAACCGGACGATGCAACTGTCCACTTTGGGTCGCGGCACGAAACATGACGCGGGCACCCGGTGCACGATGTCCACTGCGGCGTGACACTGCGCCGTCAGGGTCAACACGCCATAGTCCGGCGAACCGACCGGCGCGGTCAAGCGTTGGCCCACTTCTTCCTGCAACATCACCACAAGCCGCGAAAAACGCACCGGCGCCTCCAGAAAATGGAAGAGAATGGGCGTGGTGATGTAATAGGGCAGGTTGGAAACCATCTTGAAAATGGTTCCGTCCGGCAGGTGTTCTTCCAGCAGATGCGCGAGGCTGTGATTGAGAATATCCCCGCGAAAGAGGCGGACATGCGGCATCTCGCCAAACTGGTCCTCCAGGCACGGCATGAACGACGCGTCAATCTCCACCGCCAGCACCCGCCCGGCCTGCGCCGCCAGGCGGCGCGTCAACGCGCCCAGTCCCGCGCCCACCTCCACCACATCGTCCGAAGCGGTCAAGGCGGCCGCCTCCACCATGATCCGGTTGATGTTGTCGTCGAGCAACAGATTCTGCCCCAGCGCCTTTTTGAAACGGATGCCATAACGGGCGCACATCTCGCGCAGCGGCATAGCCGCTTTGGGGCTTGCTTTCGGCGCTTCAGCAGGCATTGGCGACGCCCCTGGAAGTCTGGTAGGCAGACTTTCCAATAAACGCCTGATGAACCGGATTTGTTCGCATGGATTCATGGTACTTGGAGGTCATCGAGTTTTTCCAGTCGTGGGTTGTCTATGGCTGGCTGTGTTGGAAGAGGACAACAGGGACAGCAAGGACAAGAAGGACAAAAGGGACAAAAAAGGACAAGCAGCATGACAAAGATATTGATAAACGGCTTTCTCACATAGCGCCGCAGGTCTGTCCTTTGGTGTTTCTGTTCTTGCGGCATCGGGCGTCGGTTCTTTCCTGGGCGTTTCTGGTGTCCTTGCAGTCCTTGCCGTCTTTGTTGTCCCTGCGGTCTCTTGGAGCATTCGCGCGTTCGCGCTTTTCCGGCGTTTTCGCTATGATGCATTCATGCGCTTTTTTGTCCATATCGCGGTCATCGCATTGCTTGGCGTGACCGGTATGGCTGCCGCTGCATCTCAGGGCGACTTGCTCATTGTCGAGCATCACCCCGATGATGCGGCGCTGGCGGCGCGGAGCCGCGCAATCCTGGAGGGCGCGCTGCGGGAATTTGCGCCGCGCCTCCCGCCGGGCGATGCGCCCATCCGGCTGATCATCGCGCACACCTTTCACGAATTCATGCAGCACGCGGGGCGATTTGCCCTGGGCAATGTGAACGGCATCGCGTATCCGGAACGGGCGCTGATTGTCGTCAAATCACCGCGCCTGCGCACACGCGGCGACTACGCAGGCACGCTGCGCCACGAACTCGTCCACATCCTGCTGCACCGCAATACCGACACCGACGCGCTGCCCCGGTGGCTGAACGAGGGCATCGCCATGAGCCTCGCCAATGAATACTATTGGGCGAGCATCATCACCGTGGCCCATATGTTTGTGCGCGGGCGCATCATCGAATACCGCCACCTGGACCAGGCCTTCTTGCGGCCCGGCGAGGAGATGGTCTTCGGCGACGCCTACGCACAGGCCCTGTCCATGACCCGCTACATGCGCAACTGGCTGGGCGAAGACGTGTTTTGGGCCGTGGTGCTCGGCACCCGCGAGATGTCGTTCGGCGACGCGCTCCGCGCGTTCGCGGGCAAGTCGCCGCGCGATTTGTGGAACGGCTACCGCCGCTCGCTCTGGCTGGTAGCAGTCATCGGCATCATGGCCTCCGGTTCCTTTTTCACCCCGGCGGCCTTCCTGCTGATTGCGGCGTACATCCGGCGGCGGCACAAAGACAGAAAGATCATGCAGCGCTGGGCCGCGGAAGAGGCCGAAGATGCTGCCGGAGGCATCAAGGGGTCTTCCTGGGATGAGGTAACCG
>CAZLII010000319.1:3117-5854 GCA_964559065.1 uncultured Nitrospirales bacterium
TGGAAACAGGGGAACGGAGAGGAGGAGGACCGGCCATGACCCGCCCACGTGTGGCGATCATCGGGGCGAGCGGCATTGGCCGCCACCATGGCAACTGGTGGACGAAGGAAGGCGCGGAAGTCTGCGCCTTTGCGGGCACGAGCGCCGAATCCGTCGCGCGCACCCGCGAAACCCTGGAAACACTCTTCGGATTCCGGGGCGCGGGTTATGCAGACGTGCGCGAGATGATGCGACGGGAAGCGCCGGACATCGTGGACGTGTGCTCGCCGCCGGCATATCACGCGGATCACGTCCGCGCGGCGATGGAGGCGGGCTGCGATGTGCTCTGCGAGAAGCCGCTGGTGTACGACCCGCAGATGACGCCGGAGGCGATGCCGGCGACGGCGCGCGCGCTGGCGCAACTGGCCCGGAACAGGGGGCGTCGCCTCGAATTGTGCGCGCAATACGCCATGGGTGCGCGCCATTTTCTGGAACTGTACGCGGCGCACCGAAAAAACGCGCCCATCACCCGCTACACGGGCCGCCTCGAAGCGCCCGCGCGCGGGCGCGGCCCGGACCCAGTCCGCGTCTGGGTGGATTTGAGTCCGCATTTGATCAGCGTGGCGCTGGCGGCTTTCCCCGGCGCGAGGGTGGATTGGCAGTCCCTGCAGACGCGCTTTGCAGGGTACGAAGCCGAGGCCGCGTTTGACCTGCTCTTTCCCGACGCCAGGCGCGTGGCCTGCACCCTCTATACGCGCAACCGCACCGAAGACCCGCCCAACATCCGCCATTTCGCCTTCAACGATTTCACCATTGACGTGGAGGGCTATGCCGATGCGCAGGGCGCATTCGCCGCGCGGCTGATCACGCCGGAGGAAACCCGCGAATCCCCCGACATGATGCGCCTGCTCATCCGGGAATACCTGCGCGGCGCCGCCGCCGTCTCCGCCGAAGACGCCATCGCAAACCTGGAAATCATGCTTCGCATCCTCGCCGCTGCGGAGTGCGGCTGACAAGTGGAATCCGGGGGGAAGGTTGCTGTACTATTCTTGCTGCGTCGTTTGTCCGGATATGTTTGTGGGAGGGGAACCTTCATATCGCGCGGGCCTATCCCGGATTCAGGATGCGGGGCGGCGCGTGGCTGTGTAGGGAACGAAGTCTCAATGCGGCGGGAATGCCGCGCCAGAAAGGGACCATGATGCGCAAATACAACATTTTGCTCGATGCCTCGAAAATGCCGGATGCCTGGTACAACATCGCGCCCGACCTGCCGTCGCCTGCGCCGCCGCCGCTGCATCCGGGCACTCATCAGCCGGTATCGCCGGACGATCTGGCCGTGCTGTTTCCGCCGGGGCTGATCGAACAGGAAGCATCGCAGGAACGGTGGATTTCGATTCCCGGGGAAATCATGGACGCCTACCGGCTCTATCGGCCCACGCCGCTGCGGCGCGCTTACCGTCTGGAAGATGCGCTGAAAACCCCCGCAAAGATTTTCTACAAGAACGAGAGCGTCAGTCCCTCCGGCAGCCACAAACTCAACACGTCCATCGCGCAGGCGTACTACAACAAGATTGCCGGGATCAACGAGTTGACCACGGAAACGGGCGCGGGGCAATGGGGCACGGCGCTGTCCATCGCATGCAGCATGTTTGACATGAAATGCACGGTGTATATGGTGCGCGTGAGTTTCGATCAGAAGCCGTACCGTCGCAGCCTGATGCTGACCTACGGCGCGACGGTGCTGCCCAGCCCCAGCGATACCACCGATTTCGGAAAGAAAATCCTCGCGGAGCATCCGGACACGACGGGCAGCCTCGGCATCGCCATCTCAGAAGCCATCGAAGTGGCCGCGAAGAGCGGCGGGACAGTTAAATACAGTCTTGGAAGCGTACTCAATCACGTGCTGCTGCACCAGACCGTCGTCGGCGAAGAAGCGAAGATGCAGATGGAACTCGCGGGCGAGTATCCGGACATCGTCATCGGCTGCGTGGGCGGCGGATCGAACTACGCCGGCATCGCCTTTCCCTTCGCCCACGACATGCTGGTCAACGGCAAGAAGATTGATTTCATCGCCGTGGAGCCGACCGCGTGCCCCACGCTCACACGCGGCCCCTATGCCTACGACTTTGGCGATACCGCGGGAATGACGCCTCTGCTCAAGCAGTACACGCTTGGCCACAATTTCGTGCCGCCGGGCATTCACGCCGGTGGCTTGCGCTACCACGGCGTCGCCGTGCTGGTGGCGCATCTGGTGAAATCGGGGCACATGCGCGCCGTCGCTGTCCGCCAGAATCCTGTGTTTGAGGCGAACACCCTCTTCGCGCGTTGCGAAGGCATCCTGCCCGCGCCGGAATCCGGCCACGCAATTCGAGTGGCCGTTGACGAAGCGATCAAGTGCCGCGAATCCGGCGAAGCCAAGACCATCCTGTTCAATATGAGCGGCCACGGTCACTTTGACATGACCGCCTATGATGCCTATCTGCGCGGCGATCTCATGGACTACGAACTCGAAGACGCCGTCCTGCAGGAGGGCATTGCGAGCATCCCGAAGATCAATGCCTGAAACACGCGCCGCTGATGCGAATTTTGGCCGGGCCTATGCGCCCGGCCATTTCTTTCGGGCGCGGCGCGGGGGCGCTCCCCATGTGGAACGTCATGTTTTTCGCACAGGCATAGAAATTCCAACAGCGTGTCTTGCCCGCGTCCCTGGAAATCTGTATTCTTTCTTCTGTTGATCATTGTATCGAAGTCAGGGCAG
>CAZLII010000320.1:0-5846 GCA_964559065.1 uncultured Nitrospirales bacterium
GCGCCGTATTGCCCGATGCGTCGCGCACGGCATAATCAATCTGATAGTCGCCGGGTACGGCGGTGTTCACCGCACCGGTCGCCTCGATGGCCGCCGTCAAATCGCCGTCGCAGGCGTCCCATGCGGTTGCGCCGGGGTCCGCAAAAGCGCCGCCGCAGGCGACGGTCATCGTCGCTTCGCCCAGGACCGTGATCGCAGGCGCATCGGTGTCCACAACACGGACTGTCCGCGCGGCCTGCGCCGTATTGCCCGATGCGTCGCGCACGGCATAATCAATCTGATAGTCGCCGGGTACGGCGGTGTTCACCGCACCGGTCGCCTCGATGGCCGCCGTCAAATCGCCGTCACAGGCGTCCCATGCGGTCGCGCCGGGGTCAAGAAACGGTGACCCGCAGGCAAACACCATTGGATCGGGGCCAATCAATAAAAGGTCGGGCGGGGTCGTATCGCCGACGATTACCGTTCGGATTGTTTGCGCAACGTTGCCGGCATGGTCCCGGGCCGTATATGTCAGAAAATATTCACCGGGAGTTGCAGTAGTTACCGTTCCCGATATTGTCAGGGTTGCGCTGACGTCTCCAGATACCGCGTCCCAGGCGCTGGCCCCCGGTTCGACATAGGGGCTGCCGCATTCCACGAAGAGCGGGTTGTCGCCATTGAGGGTGATGATCGGCGGGACGGTATCGGGGGCCGGGTCCACCGCCAATACCACAATGGGGGTATTGAGGGTGGTCGGATTGTCTGCCGCACCGCCCGTAACGCGGGCCTGGTAAATCCCGGTGTCGCTGAGTTGCAGGGGGGCTATGGTCAGGTCCGGCTCTGTTGCCCCGGGGATTTCCGTCAATGCGCTGGCGCTCGGTCCTCGATACCAACGGTAGGTCGGCTGTATTTCCCCTCCAATCACCCGCACCGAGAAGGTATGGCTTTCTCCCTCAAATCTCTCCGCGCCTTGGGGCCGCACCAGGAATTGGAATGCGGTCGGGCTGACATCAAGACGCATTGGCTGCGCGGCGCGTATCCACGTATCGTCGCAGACATACAGGCTGTACAACCCGCCGTCCGACGGCAACGGATATGAAAATGCCAGCAGGGGGGATATTCCGACCCGGCTGGAAGCCCCCGTTGTTTCATTCAGGCGTTTCCAGTCATAGCCGATGGGCGCACCATCGCCTCCCGCCACGGTTGCCTCAAACACAACCGGCATTCCAGCACTGACGCTTGCCCCAGCCGGCGGTGTGACGATTTCCAGCGGCGGTTGAAGCACGCCCTTCGCCTGCAGCCATGCCTGACGGTTCCGCCCTGCCGCGTTGTACGCCGCAAGATTGCTTAAACCCGTGCCGCTGATGTTTCCCGATGCCCCGACCCAGTTCGGCTTCGTGGCGCCGGGCGCATCCCCGTAGCACGCGTAGCGCGCGCCCACGAAATTGGCATTTACCGTGCTTCGCAGCACGTTCTTCACCGTGCCGGCGATGAATCCCGGAATATCACCGTTGCTTACGCCCACGTCAATGAAGATTTCGCCAAGGGTGATAAGCAAGCCCCGGATGAATTGCACCGACGCGGCATCCCCAATAGTCATGTATGCGGCCACCAAGTCCTGCAAGGAGGCGCCAAATGCCGGATCATTCCTATTGATCTCGTCAATGATATTGACCGTGACAAACAGGATTACAAGTGTCAGGTCAGGCCGGACCTTCGACCGGTTGGCTGCAAAGGCCTCGCGGATTTCCGTGACGCGGCTATCGGGAATCCCGCCCAGCACGGACACTACGGGTTCTCCCGCCAGAATCGCCCCCAGCAGTTCGATGTGGTCGTCATCGTCCAACCCGTTCTGGCAATTATCCTCATTCGCAAACGCAGGGGTGGGATCGTTGGCGTTTTCCTGCCGATATCGTTGCGTCCATTGCGGATAATTGGCGACGAGATTATTGTCCAGCCCCGCAAACAGGTAATCTATGTCAAACTGCACCGCGCCCGATACGGGGTCCTCCACGCACTGGCAAAAGGCGCTCCCCGACACCCCGCTGACCACGAGCGCCAGCAATAAACACGCATCTATCTTGTACTTCATATGGATTCCTGAATATCGGTTTCGTGGTTCGCAGTCCAGGTGGAAAAACAGCATTATATAATATTTTGGCGCAGACCTTCGCCTTTGCCACGGCTTTGGCGCGGCAGACCCGCTTGGATATCCACAGGCTGAAGCCTATACTCCAGAACTTCGGCGCGACAGGCCCGCCTGGATATCCACAGGCTAAAGACTGTACTCCAGAACTTCGCTGAAGCCTGTGCTCCAGAACGTTCATGGCGTGTCCGCGTTTTCCGTGAGCCATTGCAGGGAGAAGCGGGCGAAGATGATGCGTTCGTAGGGGTGCATATCGCCGCGTTCGTAGAGGCAGCCGATTGCGCCATCGGGCAGGACGACGAGGTCGGAGTAGGCGGCAGGCCCGGCGTGGAGGCTGCGCCTGACGGGCCAGGTCTGGCATTCGTCGTAACTGACGCGGACGGTCATGTTCTCGCGTTTTTCCGAGGCGGGATTGGAAAAGAGCACGCGGTTCTTGCCGCGGTCCGCCTCGGTGGAATAGCGGATGATGCTCGCCTGGCAACGCGGCTCAATTAAGGCGTCATCGTCGCGCGCGGGGGACCACGTCATGCCTTGGTCATCGCTGAAAGCGACCGCGCGGCGTTTGGTGTTGCGGTAGTTGCGCATGTTGAGGCAGAGGCGGCCGTCGGCCAGTTCAACGACGGTGGATTCGTTGGTGAACCCATCTGCGATGCCGCCGATTTGCCAGGTTGCGCCGCCGTCGTCGCTGTAAATGACGTGCGAATGCCAGTCTTTGAACGCGGGGCTGCGTGAGTGGTCGCAGGGGATCATGATCCGCCCTGAAGCGAGTTGGATACCGTGGCAAGGCCCGGTGGCATACCAGCGCCAGTCCTCGCGGCGCGCGCTGGCGCTGATTTCCTGCGGTTCCTCCCAAGTCAGGCCATCGTCGCGGCTGCGGGTGATCCAGACGGTGCGCGGCGGCGCTTCCCCGCGCAGAATCATCGGCTCCGTGTCTTCGGCGCGGTTGCGGGTGAGCAGGAGGAGGATGGTTCCGGTCTCGCGGTCCACGACCGGCGCGGGATTACCCGTGGTGTAGCCCTTCGCCGAGGAAACCACCTGGATCGGTCCCCACGTTGCGCCGCCGTCCACGCTGCGGCGCAGGAGCATGTCAATCTGGCCGGAATCACCCCCGCCGTCGCGGCGGCCTTCGCAGAAGGCGAGCACCGTGCCTTCGCGCGTCAGCGCCAGCGCGGGGATGCGGTAGGTGTGGTAGCCGCCCTCCCCCGAAATGAACAAGTCCGTCTGGACGATCGCCTCCGTCCACGCTGTCGCGGCCCACGCAATGCCCGCCGCGCACAACGGCAACCAGAGAATTCGTGCCATGCTTTCTCCCCTTCCGCTGAATTCCGTAGTGGCCGGTCCCCCGACCGCGCCACAGGCCCGACCGAAGGTCTCTAAAAATTTGCAGGCTAAAGCCTGTACTCCAGAACTGTGCAATCTCCCGACCGCGTCACATGCCCGACCGAAGGTCTCTAAAAACTTGCAGGCTAAAGCCTGTACTCCAGAACTGTGCAATCTCCCAACCGCGTCACGCCGCCGACCGAAGGTCTCCTTCTCTATTCGTTTCACCGCCTCTTCGGTGCTTTGGGCTGCAGTGGCTTGTTGCTGCGCGTCACAGGGCGGCGACTTTTTCCGCCAGGGCTTTGCCGATGGCTTCAGCCTTGCGGATTTCCTCGTGTTGCACCATGACGCGCACGACGGGTTCGGTGCCGGAGGGGCGGATGACCACCCGTCCCGCGCCGTTCATTTCGCCTTCGACTTCGCTGCAGAGCGCGTCCAGTTGGTCCTGGGGCGGCTTGTGTTTGCCGTTCAGGGGCACTTTCAGGTGGACTTCCGGCATTTCCTGGTACGCGCCGGCGAGCACGGAGAGCGGCACGTCGCGCCGGATCATGGCGGCGAGCGCCTGGAGCGCGGCGATCATGGCGTCGCCCGTGGGGTTGTATTCCAGCAGGACGATGTGGCCGGAGGCCTCGCCGCCGAGCGTCAGGCCGTTTTCCCGCAGGCACTCGACGACATAGCGGTCGCCCACGTTGGTGCGGAGCACCCGGCCGCCGTGCGGCGCGAGCGCCTGTTCCAGCCCGCCGTTGGCCATGAAGGTGGTGACCAGCGTGCGCTGGGGCAGGACGCCGCGCTCGATCATGTCCACGCCGAGGATGGCGAGGATGGCGTTGCCGTCGAGGAGCCGGCCTTTTTCGTCGGCCATGACCACGCGGTCGCCGTCGCCGTCGAAGGAAATGCCCACGTCAGCCTTTTCGCGGATGACGGTGGCGCGCATTTCCTCCGGGTACACCGAGCCGACCCGGTCGTTGATATTGCGCCCGTTGGGCGCGTTGGCGATGGGGATGACCTCCGCGCCCAGTTCCATGAGCGTGTTCGGACCGACCTTGTAGGACGCGCCGTTGGCGCAGTCCACGACGATGCGCAGTCCGTCGAGGCGCATGCCCTTGGGGAACGAAGCCTTGACGTATTCGATGTAACGCCCGACGGCATCGTCAATACGCCTCGCGGTGCCGATGCGGTCGGCGACGGGGCGCACCTGGTCCGCTTCGCTGCTCTGGATCATCTTCGCGATTTTGTCTTCGAGTTCGTCGGGAATCTTGTAGCCGTCGCGCCCGAAGATTTTGATGCCGTTGTCTTCATAGGGGTTGTGCGAGGCGGAGATCATGACGGCCCCGTCGCATCGCAGGCTGCGCATGATGTAGGACACGCCGGGCGTGGGCAGCGGCCCCGTCAGCAATACCTTGATGCCCACGGAGCAGAACCCCGCTGTCAGCGCGTTTTCGATCATGTAGCAGGAGCGGCGCGTGTCCTTGCCGATGAGGATGACATGCGGATGGTCCTCCTGCTGAAACAGGATGCCCGCCGCGCGCCCCACCTGCAGCGCCATTTCCGCCGTCATGGGATAGAGATTCGCGCGCCCGCGAATCCCGTCCGTGCCAAATAGCCGTTCCGTCATCCGTCCGGAATCCTCCCTGCCCGGATCGCGTCGCACATGCGCGCGACGCGCGCCATGGCCTTGACGTCATGCACCCGCACGCCGT
Source organism: uncultured Nitrospirales bacterium (assembly GCA_964559065.1). Lineage (GTDB taxonomy): Bacteria > Hydrogenedentota > Hydrogenedentia > Hydrogenedentales > CAILVY01 > CALEDJ01. Next base: position 5,146 of record CAZLII010000320.1, read on the forward strand.
CCGCGCCGTTCCACACGGCCACCGCCACCGTCGCCGCCGTCCCTTCCAACCGGTCCGTCACCGGCGCGTCCAGCACCGCCCCGATCGTAGCCTTGTTGGACGTGCCGATCAAGAGCGGCAGGCCGAAGCGCTTGAACTGGCGCAATTCCCGCAACAGCATAAGATTATGCTCGACGGTTTTGCCGAATCCAAACCCGGGGTCCAGCCAGATTTGGCTTTCCCGGATGCCGCCCGCCGTCGCCGCGCGCAGGCGCTCCTCGAAAAATGCGCAAATCTCATCCACTACGCTGGTATATACCGGCGCCTGCTGCATGGTTTCCGGGGTGCCCCGCATATGCATCAGTACGCAGTGGCAGCCGCTTTCCGCGACCACCTCAACCATTTCCGGGTCATGCCGGAGCGCGGTGATGTCGTTCACCATGCGCGCGCCCAGCGCGATGGCGCGCCGCGCCGTTTCCGCGCGGCAAGTGTCAATGGAGAGTTGCACGCCCACCCCCTGTATCGCCTCAAAAGCCGGAATCACCCGCCGTAACTCCTCATCCAGCCCGATGGGCTGCGCGCCGGGCCGCTGGGAAGTCGAGCACTGGGATACGGCGACCGGCACGCCGCTCGACGTGCAGACCGTCGACGTCGGCGAACGCGGGCGCCTCGCGATCGAGTTGCCGACGATCGAAACCGACACGGCATATCGGCTGCGCCGC
>CAZLII010000321.1:0-5838 GCA_964559065.1 uncultured Nitrospirales bacterium
CCTTCACAAAAGCCGGTGGGGCGGTCAGTCCAGTTCGAACTCCTCCCGCCAGTCAAATTCGTCTTTCCACGGTTTTTGTTGGGTCTTGTCCAACAGAAATGAACCCATGCAGAGGTAATCCATATGCGTGCGCATGAAGCAGGTATATGCCTCCTTGGGCGTGCACACGATCGGCTCTCCGCGCACGTTGAATGAAGTATTGATCAGCACTGGGCAGCCGGTTTTGCGATGGAAAGCGTCGAGCAGCGCATGGTAGCGGGGGTTGTCCTCGCGGCGGACAGTCTGAATCCGGGCGGAATTGTCCACGTGCGTGATGGCGGGCAGGTCGGACCGGGCCACGCGCAGTTTGTCGAAGCCGGTGGCGCGACGCTCCTCATCCGAGAGCGGACGTAGCCGGTGGGGCAGCACATCAGCCACGAGCAGCATATAGGGGCTTTCCTTGCCGCGCAGGTCAAAGCATTCGTCGGCATGCTCCAGCATGACCGAGGGCGCAAAGGGCCGGAAAGATTCCCGGAACTTGATTTTCAGGTTGAGCACGGACTGCATTTCGCGGGACCGGGGATCTCCGAGGATGCTGCGCGCGCCAAGCGCGCGCGGCCCGAATTCCATGCGCCCCTGGAACCACCCCACCACCTTCTCCTGCATGATGAGGTCCGCCACTTTCTCCGGGATTTCATCCCCCGCCAATCGCGTATAGGGGATGTTTTCCTTTTTGAGATACGCTTCGATTTCGTCGTCCGAAAAGGCGGGGCCGAGATACGACGCCTTCTGCCGGCGGGCATCGGGCGCACGCGGTTTATCGAGCAATTGGTGCCAGGCGACGAGCGCGGCGCCCAAAGCGTTGCCGCCGTCCCCCGCGCAGGGCTGAACCCAGATATTCTCGAAGGGTCCCTCACGCAACAGGCGTCCATTGGCCACGCAATTCAGCGCGACCCCGCCCGCGAGCGCCAGGTATTTCATTCCGGTCTGCCGATGCACGTGCCGCGCGATGTTCAGCATAATCTCTTCGGTCACCACTTGGATAGACCGCGCCAGATCCATTTCCCGCTGGGTGATTTTGCCTTCCGGTTTCCGTGGCGGGCCGCCGAAGAGTTTGTCGAAGCGCCGGTGCGTCATCCGCAGACCCGCGCAATAATCGAAATGCTTCATATTCAGACGGAAAGAGCCGTCTTCCCGGAGATCAACCAATTCCCGTTTGATGACATCCACATAGTTCGGCTCGCCATAGGGGGCCAGCCCCATGAGTTTGTATTCGCCGCTGTTGACCTTGAACCCTGTAAAGTAGGTGAAGGCGGAATACAGCAGGCCGAGCGAATGCGGGAAATTGATTTCCTTGAGTATCTGCACCCGGTTCCCCCGCCCCACGCCATAGGTGGTGGTCGCCCACTCCCCCACTCCGTCCACAGTGATGATGGCCGCTTCATCGAAGGGACTGGGGAAGAAGGCGGCGGCGGCATGCGACAGGTGATGCGTAGAGAAGAGAATCTCGCCCTCGTAACCCAATACCTTGCGAATAGTACTGCGCATCAGGAACTTTTCCTTCAGCCAGGAGGGCATCTGGGAAAAGAACGAACGCAGGCCCTTGGGCGCGGTGCTCAGGTAGGTCATCAGGAGCCGTTCGAATTTCAGGAACGGCTTGTCATAGAAAACAATGAAATCCAGGTCGGACAGGCTGATGCCGCCTTCCCGAAGACAATAATGGACGGCTTCGACCGGAAAAAGCGGGTCATGCTTTTTCCGGGAAAAACGCTCCTGCTGCGCCGCCGCAATGATCTCGCCGTCGCGCAACAGCGCCGCCGCGCTGTCATGATAAAACGCTGATATGCCAAGGATGTTCATTGTTGCCCTGCCTGTGTCGCTGTGATCCTACCGAGAACGCCGCCGGGGATCAACTTTGGAGTTCTGTCGCCGACATTGCGTTTCCTCTCGCCGTTCCACGGTCCACAACGTCCACATCAACCGAATCCGGCATGAAAAATGCTCCTTTACAGAAAAATGAATCAACTCCGCTGCGGCGCTGGGAAGAGCAGCGGCCCCAAAAACCTGAGGATCGTGTTTTTCGTGTTTTCAAAACCGACGAAATTGTAATAAGAATCCTACCATTATGTAGGTTTTTGCCAGACATGAGGAAGACTGAAAAAGGCTGCTGTAGAAATTTCCTGTGATTCACAATCCCTGTTTGATGGAAAAAACAAAGGCAAACGGGATGAATTTGCTATTGCCCAGTGTTTTCGCGTAGCATACCGTTTGGAATGGAATTTTTGACTTCGGCTGCGGGCATCTTTGCCCATGCCATCCCGCCGAATCATGCAGGATTCGGCGCGTTTTTTCACAGAGAGGACGCGACAGTTGTTATGAGAACTTCCATCTCACGCGATGGGTTGTATGAGCCTTCGCATGAACACGACGCCTGCGGGGTCGGTTTCCTGGTCAACATTGACGGGCGACGGACGCACGCGATCGTGGAGCAGGGCTTTCAGGTGATGGTGAACCTGACGCACCGGGGCGCCTGCGGCTGCGATCCGGAGACCGGCGACGGCTGCGGGATGCTCATCCAACTGCCGCATCGGTTCTTCTCGGAAGAGGCCGAGCGCCTGGGCTTCGCCCTGCCGGAAGCCGGGGCCTATGGCGTCGGGATGGCGTTCTTACCTCAGGACGCCCCGTCGCGCGAAGCCTGCGAGTCGATCATCAACACGACCATTGCGGAGGAGGGGCAGACGCTGCTGGGATGGCGCGACGTGCCGCGCAATTCGGCGGCCATCGGCTGGCTGGCGCGCCGCAATGAACCCGTGATCCGGCAGGTGTTCATCGGGCGGGCGCAGGGATTGGACATCGCGGCCTTTGAGCGCAAACTGTTCGTGATTCGGCGGACCATCTCGACGCGCGTGGACGAGTCAAACCTGCCGGGCAAGAAACAGATGTATTTCGCCAGCATGTCGGCGCGGACGATCGTGTACAAAGGGTTGTTCCTGCCGGAGGCGATGGACCGGTATTACGAAGACCTGCGCAATCCGCTGGCGGAAAGCGCGCTCGCAATCGTGCACCAACGGTACAGCACGAACACCCTGCCGACATGGCCGCTCGCGCATCCCTTCAGGTTCCTCGCGCACAACGGCGAAATCAACACGCTGCGCGGCAACATCAACATGATGAGTTCGCGCGAGCACCATTTTGTAAGTCCGCTCTTCGGCCCCGACGTGAAGAAGGTGCTGCCGTCGCTGACGCCCGGCGCGAGCGATTCCGCCATTTTCGACAATGCCTTTGAACTGCTGGTGCGCGGCGGGCGCTCCGTGGACCACGCCATGATGATGATGATCCCGGAGCCGTGGAGCGGCCACGAATCCATGTCCGACGAAAAGAAGGCGTTCTACGAGTTCCACGCGGCCAAGATGGAACCTTGGGACGGTCCCGCTTCGATCGCATTCACCGACGGCGTGCGCATCGGCGCGGTGCTCGACCGTAACGGATTGCGGCCCTCGCGCTACTGGGTGACCGATGACGGGCAGGTCATCATGGCTTCGGAGGTGGGGGTGCTGGAAGTGCCCCAGGACAAGATCGTCAGGAAGGGCCGCCTTGAACCCGGCCGCATGTTCCTGATTGACACCGAAGAGCAACGCATCGTCGGGGACGAGGAAATCAAGATGCGGCTGGCGAAGCGGCAGCCCTACCGCGTCTGGCTCGACACCCACCGCGCAATGTTGCCCGAAAAACCGGAAGCCCGCAAAACTACTCCCGAAGACGCCCCGCTGACCGAGCGCCGGCAGATTTTCGGCTACACCAAAGAAGACGAGGAAATCCTCATCGCGCCGATGGCCGCGGACGGCAAGGAACCGGTCGGTTCGATGGGCAATGACACGGCGCTTGCGGTGCTGTCGAACAAGCCGCAACTGTTGTTTAACTATTTCAAGCAACTCTTCGCGCAGGTGACCAATCCGGCGATTGACCCCATCCGCGAGGAAATTGTCATGTCGCTGGAGATGGACCTTGGGCGGGAAGGCAACCTGCTGGGCGAGGACCCGCTTGACTGTCGCCGCCTGCACATCCAATCGCCCATCCTCACCAACGCGCAACTGGCGCACATCAAGGCGCTGGACCAGCCCGGCCTGAAAACAGCGGTGCTTTCCACGCTCTTTCCAGCGCATGACGGCCCGGCGGCGATGGAGGCGGCGCTGGACCGGCTCTGCAGCGAAGCGGAGACGGCGGTGGACGCCGGAGCCTCGCTGCTGGTGCTTTCCGACCGCGGCGCGGGGCAGGACGCCGCGCCGATTCCCAGCCTGCTCGCCGTGGGCGGCGTGCATCAGCACCTCGTGCGCGTCCACAAGCGCACGGAGTGCGGGCTGATCGCCGAGACGGGCGAGGCGCGCGAGGTGATGCACTGCGCGCTGCTCACCGGCTACGGCGCGGGCGCCGTGAACCCGTATCTCGCCTACGAAACCATTGACGACCTGCTGGCGCGCGGCGTCATCACCGAGGAAAGCAGGGGCAAGGCGCACAAGAATTACATCAAAGCCCTGGAAAAGGGGCTGCTCAAGGTGATGTCGAAGATCGGCATCTCGACACAGCAGAGTTACCACTGCGCGCAGATTTTCGAGGCGGTCGGCCTGAACAGCGCGGTGATCGATCGCTGTTTCGCGGGCACGGCCTCGCGCATCGAGGGCATCGGCATGGCGGAGATCGCCCGCGAAACGCTGATGCGCCACGCCATGGCCTATCCCCCGCGCCGGTCGCGCGCGCCGGAACTCGACGTCGGCGGCGCGTATCGCTGGCGGCGGCGCGGCGAGTTCCACCAGTGGAATCCGGAAACCGTCGCGAAGTTGCAGCACGCCGCCCGCAGCGGCGACGCCGCAACCTACGAGGAATTCGCGCGCGAGGTGAATGACCGCAACCGCACCCTCGCCACGCCGCGAGGGCTGCTCCGTTTCAAGCCGGGCAAGCCGGTCGCCTTGGAGGAGGTGGAACCGGCGTCTGAAATCGTGAAGCGCTTCTGCACCGGCGCGATGTCCTACGGCTCCATCAGCAAGGAAGCGCACGAGAACCTCGCCATCGCGATGAACCGCATCGGCGGTCGCAGCAACACCGGCGAGGGCGGCGAAGACCCCAAGCGCTTCGCGCCGGACCCCGACGGCAATTTCCGGCGCAGCGCCATCAAGCAGGTCGCGTCGGGCCGCTTCGGCGTCACCAACGAATACCTCGTGAACGCCGACGAATTGCAGATCAAGATTGCGCAGGGCGCGAAGCCCGGCGAGGGCGGCCAGTTGCCCGGCCACAAGGTCTTTGACGAGATCGCCAAGGTGCGTTATTCCACGCCCGGCGTCGAACTGATCTCCCCGCCGCCGCACCACGACATCTATTCCATCGAGGACCTCGCGCAACTCATTCACGATCTCAAAAACGGCAACATCCACGCCAAGGTTTCCGTGAAACTGGTCTCCGCCGTGGGCGTCGGGACCATCGCTGCGGGCGTGTCGAAGGGCAAGGCCGACCTCGTGCTCATCAGCGGGCACGACGGCGGCACCGGCGCGTCGCCTCTGACCTCCATCAAGTACGCCGGACTGCCGTGGGAACTCGGCCTCTCTGAAACGCACCAGGTGCTTGTCGAAAACGATCTGCGCGACCGCATCCGCGTGCAGGTGGACGGCCAGTTGAAGACCGGGCGCGACGTCGCTGTGGCCGCCATGCTCGGCGCGGACGAATTCGGCTTCGCCACCGCGCCGCTGATTGTCAGCGGCTGCATCATGATGCGCAAATGCCACCTGAACACCTGTCCCGTCGGCATTGCCACGCAAGACCCGGAACTGCGCAAGAAATTCAACGGCAAGCCGGAGCACGTGGTGCGTT
>CAZLII010000322.1:0-5837 GCA_964559065.1 uncultured Nitrospirales bacterium
CGCGGTCCAGCAGGGAGAAGGCGCGCGCCGCGCCCTTTTCCGAAAGCATCAGGGTCAATTCATCCCGGATGCGTTCGGCGCTGGTGCGCAGGATGCGCGGGGCGAGTTCGCGTATCGCCGCATCGGTGTCGGGAGTCAGCGAGAAATCGAAACGCCCCGCGAATCTCACGCCGCGAATCATCCGGAGATAGTCTTCCTCAAAACGCCGGCGCGGGTCGCCCACGGCGCGTATGATTCCCCGGCGCAGGTCTTCCTGTCCCCGGACGTAGTCCAGCACGGTGTCGCTTTCCGGGTCCAGGAACATGGCATTTATTGTGAAGTCGCGGCGGCGGGCGTCTTCGCGTTCATCCACGAATTCGACGGAGACGGGATGGCGCCCGTCGAGGTAGGGGCCGTCGCGGCGGAAAGTGGCGATTTCGATGCGTCCATCTGGGATCGGCAACATGACGACACCGAACGCCGCGCCGATTTCCAAGGCGCCGGGAAACAACGACAGGATTTCTTCGATCCGGGCGCTGGTCGCCACGTCGAAGTCCTTGGGCGCGATGCCGAGCAACTTGGCCCGGACACAGCCGCCCGCCAACAGCGCGCGATGCCCTCCCTCCCGCAATACGGCGCAGACATGCCGCGCGGTTTCCTCGCGCTTATCCATCGCGGCCATCGGGCTTGCGTTCGGCGGAGGCGGCGGCCTGATCCTGAGGAGGCGCCTTGCGGCGCATGCGCGAGTAGGCCCAGGATACAACCAGCAACACTACCGCCGCGGCCCCGAACGTGAGCACTTGGTAGATTGGCTCCAGGTTGCGCAACAGCATGAATGCGCGCGCGGTGATTATCGCAAAGAGCGCCAGCGCGCCCCAGCGGTACCGGCTTTCGCGGAACAGCACGCCCAGCGTAATCAAGACCACCGACACGGCGAGCAGGTAGAGGACAAACAGGTTTTTCGGCGACCAAATGTAGAAACCGATAAAGGAGAGGACCGCCAGCAACGTCACAAGGCCCGTGCGGAGAACGTCGTTCGTTCTGGCGGCGGCAGGTTCGCGATGGTTCAGGAAGACGATAATGCGCTCGGCGACCGCGAATGTTCCCAGAAAGATCAGGAAATACGGAAGAAAGCCGTCCTGCCGCGCGAGCGGCGCGGCGGGGTTGTACAGTTCCCAATAGAACTGCACGACGCCTGCGCCCATGGCGACCAGACCGCTTGTTTTCACGCCGAAGTAGCCCGTCAACAATCCCACCAGCAACAATGCAGCGGCGAGGCCGCCGTGGACCGCCGGGGCATACACTGCACCCACGCGCTGGTAAATCAGCGTGATCAGCATTGCAGTCGCCGCAAGGTAAGGCGCGGCCGCCACCGCGTGATGCTCCCATTCCTCGCCTTCCCGATGAAAACGCTTCAGGTACCGCTCCCAGGCATGCGCGCCGCCATAGGTGAAAGCCGCGAGCAGCAGGGTATAGACCACAAACCCTTCCTGCTGCGCGAATCCGCGAATTTCCGGTGGGGGTAGCCACAAGAACACGTGATAACACATGTGCGCCGCCGCCAGCAGCAGCACACTGGCCACCTCGATTTGCGGCGTGAACAGCACCAGGCCCATCGCGGCGAGCAACAGTCCTTCGCCCGCCAGTAAAAACGGCAGCGCCGGATCATCGGCGCGTTCGATTATCGTGATGGCAAGCAGGACCATCGCGCCGGCCGCCGCATGCAGCACCGCCATGGACATGCCGTGCAGGTCCAGAAAAGTGTCCGCAAGAAAGGACTGACCGCCGGATGTCCGTTGCTCACGTCGGACCGGACGCACGAATTTTTCATAGAACCATGCCACTATCTGGAAGGTAAAGGCGACGCCCACGGCGGAAAACCAGTTTGAAGGCACCGTCAGCGGCCCCATGACCACCACGCCCTCCATGCGGACGGCGAAGAGGCAGCCCAGGAAGGTAATAAGCATCAGGAGAAGGCCCAACACCTTGAACACCACAATGCCGCTGCGCTTGTAGGAGAATCCCAGCGCGAGACACTCGATGGCCATGGCCACCAGCAGTTTTTCCCCGGAATCGGAGAGATAGGCCTGGAGGGCCAGCGTCAGCATGATGACCACTTTGGCGATGTAAATCTGAAACAGATAATTGCGCCGGGGGCCTGTCATTTCCGCCAGCACGGCGAAAATCAGGAACAGCCCCGCCGTGCCCAGCCGGAACATCCACTGCTCGAGCGGGTACTCTGTGCGGATGGCCAGCCAAGTCAGCACCAAAAAGAAACCGGAGTTTACGCCGGACATGGGGGCCACCATCCGTCGGTATTCCCCGGTCTTCCGCGCATCCACGATACAGGTCAGTGAGAACAGGACGAAGCAGACCGTGAGAAATCCGTTGGAAATCCAGAAGTAAACGTGGGAGGGAATGTCCAGTCCGGCGGGTTGTCGGAAGAAAAAGAAGATATAGGTCACGTGCGTGGCGATCAGCGCCAGCCAGGTGAAGAGTATCCAGCGGTGCGCCGCGTGAAACATCAGCGTCGCCACGGCCACGCCGGTGCAGGTGATCAGCGCATAGACCATGTTCTCCAGACTGGGCGTCTGTTGCGTGCAACTCACCACCACCGTGTAGTACGCGAGAAAGAAGGCGATGCCGGCCACGGTCTGGCTGCGCCGCAGATGCGCCACCGCGGCCGTGAACGCCAGGCAGCCCAGCAGTACGGGGATGGCCCAGAGGGGCGCGTGAAAAACCTGCATCTGCTCGATGAAGAACGCCGCATAGGTGGTGAAATACAGGCCGGCAAGCCCGCCGCCAAGAATGATCTGCCCGAAAAGGTCCCGCCCCTTCCGCGAGAGACATCCGTAGCCGATGAAGGCCAGCGCCATGGCGTAGCCGATCATGACCTTTTCCGGCGGGCCGATTCTTTCCGACCAGAACGTCGTGCGCGCCGCCAGCGCCACCGCCGTCATGAACACCAGAATCGCCAACCGGCTCAGCCACACCGAACCGATATGCGCCTCGATGGTTTCACCCGAGTCCACGCGCAGGGCGCGGTCCAAGCGATACCGCACGGTGCGGACCGGGGGCTTTCCCTCGCGGGGAGCATCAGACGTGGCATGGGCATCCTGCCCGTGGGACGTGCGGAGCAGCGGCTTTTCCTCGCGGCGAGCATCTGTATGTGCGACGGCGGTGGGCGGCGGCGGAGGTTCCGCAACCGGCGGCGCTGTCGCCGGCTGTTCCGCTGGTGCCTTCTTCTCCATCAGCAGGCGCTCCACCAGTGTCGTCAGGTGGCGCACCTGCGATTCCAAATCCCTGAGCCTTTGTTCTGGGTCCATCATTGTTTTGTTTCCGCTGTGTTGGCGCGACAGCCGCCATTCTATTCCAAGCGCGCGCGCTTTCCAAGATTGACCCCCTGCGTCAACCTGAATATACTGCTTGCAAGGTGAACTGCAGGCAAGAAGCGCACCCGATAGACTCTATGATTGTGATATCTAAGCGTTTCGCGCCGATGTTTGATGAAGGTTGTGCTCTTGCCGTGGGTTGTGCAACGATTTTTGCTCCAAAGACCCGTCACCCCCGCGAAAGCGGGGGTCCAGAAGAACCAACGGTCTCCGCTGCTTGATGACTGGATTCCCGCCTGCGCGGGAATGACGGCGGCGGGGATTTTTGGGAACTTGTTGTAGATGTGGTTGCGGCCAGGCCGCGTTAGGAAGGAGGATTATGCCGCTCCATTTTAAGGCAGACGCCAGGGAAACTGTGCGCCGTTGCGGCGCCGGTCGGTTGGATATCCATCGGTCCGTGTTGGGTGAATTGCCGGTGGTCCATGTGTCGGGAGAAACCCGGGAATTGGGCCGACAATACGGCGCGCTGCTCGGCGACTACATTCATCGCATTGCCGGCCGGCTGGTCGGACTGTTCACAGCGGCGGGACTGCCTGAGGCGGTGGCGCTATTGTTCATTGACAGCGCGTGGAAGCGCCTTGCACCGCATGTGCCCGCGCAATACCTGGAGGAAATGGCGGGCATCGCGGCGGGCGCGCAAGAGGCAGGGTTTCCAGTGACCATGCTGGATTTGCAGCGTATTCTCGCTGTGACCAACCTCGATATGTACAAGCGCGAAGAACGTTTTCTGGACATTGTGGGATTGGAGGCGCTGGCGGAATTGGATGAGGAAACCCGGAGCGCGCTGGCCGCCATGCTCCAGGGCGAGCCGATGTCCTGCACCATGTTTGCGGTGTGGGGTTCGCGCACGGTGGGCGGCAAATGCTTCGCGATTCGCAATCTGGACTGGATATCCCAGAGCGGCATGCATAAAGAGCGGCTGTTGACGGTCTGCCGCCCGGAGGGCCGCCATGCCTTTGTCAGCATGGGCTACGCGGGCGTCATCGGCTGCCTCGCGGGCATGAACGAAAAGGGGATTTCGCTGTCGGAAGTCGGCGCATTCAGCGTGCGCGAGGAACTCGACGGCATTCCCTGGGTATTGATGGCGAGACGGGTTCTGGAAGAATCGGACTGCCTGGAGAATGCGGTGGAGATTATCACGTCGGCCAAGCATACGCTCGGTTACAACTATCTCGTGGTCGACGGCGACCCGGACCATTTCGGGACGCCGCAATTCCGGCCCCGCGCCGCCGCCTTTGAAACCAACGCCGCCTGCTGCGAGGTGTTCTATGAGGACGACCCCCAGGAACACGCGGCGGTGTGGACCAGTCCTCAGGGCGAAACGGTCCGCTACGGCATGCCGTTGCGCGAAGCCGTCATGCGCGCGGATATCGCCTTCGGCGCGACGGCGCGCGCCCTGCAGGCGACCGACGACGGTCCCGGTGATCCGGAGAACACCGGCAACCCGCGCGGGCGCGACAATACCGGCAGCACCTACACCACCTGTCACCTGCCGATGCACGACATGATCCGCGCCTATGAGACCGGCGCGGAGTATGTGTTCCCCGTGCGCAACACGAAAGTCATCGAGAAAAGCGCGTCGCGAAAAATCGGACCAGAGGAAACGCTGACCATTGCGGCCACCGTGGCGCACAACACGGAAATGCTGCACGAGAACGACTGGAATGTCATGAGCGTGGCCTATGCGCCCACCGACCTCGATTTTTGGGTCGCTTATGAATCCTGCGACGCCGAGGGCGACTGGCGCAACGCGCCCGACTCCGGCTACTGGCAATTCAACCTCAAAGAACTCCTGGAAACCGCTTGATGGGAGCGCAGGGGCTTTATTCTAGACAATCAAGGACAATCTGAAACGAGGGGAACGAAAGAATGACTATTGTAGGCGTTATCCTCCTGATCGCGGGCGGCGTGATGAGCACGCTCCTGTTCACCGGCAATGCGCCCGCCGCCATCAACAATCTTCCCGTGCCGTTCTGGGCATGGCTTGTCATGGCCGCCGTCGGGGCAATCCTGATCTACTTCAATCGCCGTCCCGCCGACTGAATGAAGCAAGGGCAGTTTGATGTCTCTGCTGCAACAGTGACACAACATGCGCGATACGGAGGCTTCCCCCTGTTCTGTGATCTCTTTCGGAAGAAGCGTTCTATGCCGACCTTCGGAATATCACGGTAGGTTTCGTCTCCATTTTTTCATGCCCTGAATCCTGCCGATTGTACCGACGTTACAAGCACATTCCATTTCTATTCTGTGTCGCTTTCTTGGTACTCTGAAAGCGCACACAGAATGGAGGGGCATAGACATGAAGCGGCGCACATTTCTGGCAGGACTGGGAAGCGTATCGCTGGGCGCTGCGCTATCGCATTACGACGCCGCGCGGGCGGAGGAAGCATCGAGCAATATGTCCGGTTCGCCAATCAATCTCGAACGCGTCAAGAAACGGAACCAGAACCGGTCCACCGTGATCGG
>CAZLII010000323.1:0-5817 GCA_964559065.1 uncultured Nitrospirales bacterium
ACACCGCAGGAGCGGTGTAACGAGTGAAAAAGGCACCCCGGAGGGGTGCAGGACATTAGCCGGTGGTTGAGCGAAGCGACACCACCGGTTATCGGGTCCAACATCAAAGGCACCCCGGAGGGGTGCAGGACAACATGCATTATGTATCAAAATATCCACCCGAACCATTGTCGAATTTGCAGACACGACATATTGATCGTCCTGCACCCCTCCGGGGTGCGGGCATAGAAACGATCTGATCCGGTGGTATCGCTTCGCTCAACCACCGGCTAATGTCCGACACCCCTCCGGGGTGTTCTGGCCACAGCACAAAGTCCAAAAGGCCTCCATCGTTCTCCTGACGCCGACTGTGCCCTTCCTATCGGCGCAGAGCGCCTTATTACGTTACACCGCAGGAGCGGTGTAACGAGGGATGGGATGGAGCGGTGTAACGGGGGATGGGATGGAGCGGTGTAACGGGGGATGGGATCAAGGGATGGTGTTGCGGCCCCGCTACGCCATGGGCCAGGAGGGGATGGCCGCGTCTATCTCGGCCATGATGCGGATGGTTTGGCGGACCGCTTCGGTGATCTTCCGGTAATGCTCGATGTCGTCGTAATGCAGCGTGCGGCCCCGCCGGTCCTTGAGCCATTTCTCGCAGACCTGATAGCCGCCGATCTGAAATTCCCACACCGCCGGCGGCACCGGTTCAAAGTACTGCGTATCGTTGATATAGACCCGGCCCGGCGCCTGCCCCGTCGGCGGCTTGTAGCGCGGCCTGTCCACGATGTTCGCGCCCGCTTCGGGATAATGCGCCTGGGGCGCGGGCGCGCTTTCCAGCAGATGCAGCCCCGTCAGTTCCGCGCCCAGCGCGCAGAGCCGCGCAAACTGTTCCCGGCCGCCCGGCAACGGCAGGCGCGGAAAATCCATCTTCAGAAATGCCGCGTAGCGGCTGCGGTAGGCCGGACTGTGGAACACCGCATAGGTGTAATGAAAAACATCCTCCGGACCAAAATTCCCCGTCAGATTCCCACGCCCATCCGGGACAAACTCAAGCCCCAACGCCTCCGACATCGCCCCGACAAAGCCCGGCGAAAGATTCGGACGCCGACCATCCGTCCCCGCCGGCCACGGCGATGATTCACACAAATGATCATGGTTCGGATACAAATAAAGCGGAAAGAGGTAGTTTATGTCATAGGCGGAACACGATTTGTGAGCGCAGATATTGGCTGTGACGAGACATCCCCATAGATCTTTGGTTATACGTGTAGTTATAAAACCGATATTCTCCCCCGCGAGCATGTGACGCATGATTTCATGTCGGGTCATGCAAAGGAAGCCTCGGGATCGGCCCGTGTAATAGGTAAAATGGGTATCAAAGGGACGATACAGGATAGGGGCAACACATGCTTTTTTCGGTCCAGATGCCTGGATGTCTTCTTGCGCCCATGCGACTCTCCAATCCCTTGCATCTTTTCCCAGATCGTATTTCGATCTCGCTTCTTCGGGCGGCAATGCGGCGAAATCCCGGACGGTTTTCCAGACATCGTCTGCGCTGAACTTGATGGTGAGATGATCGCGCGCGGTTACGATGCCCACGGAATTGGCGGGCAGAATCTCGGTGATTTTCCATCCCTGCTGGTATTCCGCAAGCAATTGGGTATCTTGCGGTGTGAAGAGGTAGAAGGGCGCTTTGGGGCTGAGGCTTTTCCAGGGGGTGCTGTCAATGTCGGCGTCATGGAGCCAGGCATACTTTTCGAGACGCAGCCCCCAGAGGTCCGCATGGAAGATTTTCGAGTTCTTCCGCTTTGTTTCCTGTTTCTTCTTGATAAAGATACCGATAGCCACGCCCTGTTGAATATCGAAGACATTTTCATCCTTCGATCCGTCGGGTGCGGTTTCGCGTTTTTTGGTGTTGCCATGGAGGTCAATCAGGTAGATTTCATCGAAGGTACGCATGAGGCTTTGGCGCATGCCGCGGAAGGTGGGGTTGTCAAGATAGCCATGATTGGTGATGAAGGCCAACACGCCGTATCCGGTGCGCTCGATGCGATATTGTCCAAAGCGGATGAACTTCACATAGTCGTCATTCAGCCATTTGGGATTGCGCTCGCCCAGGGGTTGACCATCGCATTCAAAATATCCCGGAGCGCCGTTCACGCCCGGCAATGCTTTTTTGATCAAATCTTTGGACCATTGGCCCTGATTGGCCGAATGCCCTGAATAGGGGGGATTGCCGAGGACGACCATGATGGGGGCGTCGGTTTTGATTTTTCCGGCGGCGTTGGCTTCGCGGGCGATTTGATCGGCGATGGCCATGATGGGACCGGAGATGATTTCGGCTTCTTCGAGGGTGTTGGTGAGGTAAACGCGGAGGCGTTCGTTGTGGGGGAAATTGTAGCCGGTTTCCTTGAGGAGCCAGCCGAGTTTCATGTGGGCGACGGCGTAGGGCGCCATCATGAGTTCAAAGCCGTTGAGCCGGGGCAGGAGGTGATCGGCGACGTAGCCGTGCTCGCCGGCCCAGACGCCCCGGTTGGGCTTGAGCGCATCGTAGATGTGCCGCACGACTTCGTAGAGGAAGGTGCCGGTGCCGGCGGCGGGATCGAGAATCTGGACGCGGTGCACCTCCTTTTCGACGTCGCGCAGCGCCCCGTCCGCCCTGTCCAACTCGGTGAATTTCGCCGTGATCCTGCTGTTGTCGGCGAGGCCGTCGGGACAGTTGAAGTCGCGCTTGAGAATGATGTCAATGCTGCGGACGATGTAATCCACGACGGGTTCGGGGGTGTAATAGACGCCGCGCGATTCGCGCAGGGTGGGATCGTATGCGGCGAGGAAGGTTTCGTAGAAATGGACGACGGGGTCTTCGCTGCGTTTCGCCTTGCCGAAGTCCTTGAGGATGGCGCCCATGTCGCAGCGGCGCAGGATGCCCGCCAGTAGGTCCACCGCCCACACGACGCTGGAAGTGAGGCGCGTGCCCGCGATGTACTCGAAGACTTCGCGCAGGAAGGGGTTCGTGGCGGGCAGGTCGTGGGCGGCGTTCTTGCGCGAGAACTGGTCGGCCTGATTTTCCGGCACGTTGACCCGCGCGCTGAACATGCCGTAGCAGATGGTCTGCGCGTACATGTCGGCGAATTGTTCCCGTGTGATGTCGGGCAGAATCGTGTTGCGGAAGGCCTCAAAAACCCCGTGCAGGGAGCCGTTCTCCTCCTCGAGCGGGAAAGCCAGAAGGATCGCGTCCCGGACCACCTTCGCCACATTGGCCAGCCGCGCCGCCAATTCCTTCGGCGTGCAGATCAACTGCGACCGCGAGGAAAAGAACACCTCGAAGAGTTGCTTCAGCATGTCATCGGAACCGAGAAACAGACGCATCTTGCCTTTGTCTTGCACGCGCGCCAGCATCACCTGCATTTCTGGTTCGCCGTTGACGTAATATCGGAATTCGAGGTAATTGGTGAGGATGAGGTTGTCGAGGCCGTCGCGATAGCGTTTGATCTGGTCCGTTTTTTCGATGTCGTCCAGGGATACGCCGATGTCCTTGCATTCGATGTATCCGATGGCCTCCTCCGCCCGGCAGACGATGAAATCGGGCGCGCCGCATTTTTCGCGTTTGGGTTCATTGGTGGCGACGATGTTCCCGGCGAAGGACTCGACCAGGGCCTTCAATGCGGGCCGATGCGTATGCTCGGTCGCATTGCCGGCGGCGTAAGCCCGCTCCAGTTGGCGCAGGTATTGTTTGATCGGGTCTCCCATGCCGCAAAGCCTACCCCGGTCGCGGCTGCGGAATCAACGCAGTGGCATACATTCGTGTTCGGTCAAACAGAGCGATAACCTTCACCAGGCATCTACGCAACCCACATAGAAGTCGCGATCAAAAAGTCTACGGATATCCTGCTGCTCTTTGGACTGCGACGGCCCCAACAGGAGAGGAGCGGTGCATCCGTGACAAGCGGGGGCTTGGAGGTATACAATCTGTCCCCGTTGCGGAAGGGACCTGCAGACAGACCATAGTGAAGAGGAGCAGTTATGAGAAAGAAGATTTCACGCCGGAGTTTCCTGTCCAGTGCGGCGGCGGCGGTAGCCGCGCCGTACATTGTGCCCGGATCGGCGCTGGGTCTGAACGGCGCGACGCCGCCGTCGGAGCGGATCACGGCGGCGGGCATCGGCATTCGCGGGCGCGGCATGCACGATTTGCGCTGGATGATCCAGCACAAGGATGTGCAGGTGCTCGCGATCTGCGATGTGACGAAAAAGCAGCGCGAATCGGTGAAGGGTTTCGTGGACAACCACTACGACAACACGGACTGCGCGATGTACCGGGACATCCGTGAGTTCCTGGCCGAACGCACCGACATTGACGCCGTGCTGATCGCCACGGGCGACCGCTGGCACGCCCCGGCGTCCATTATGGCGATGCGGGCGGGCAAGGATGTGTTCACGGAGAAGCCGTCATGCATGACCATCGCGGAGGGCCGCGCGGTGGTCGAGGCGGCGCGGCGTTACGGGCGCGTCTATCAGACCGGCACGCAGCGCCTGAGCGAGGCGAACCACGTGTTCTGCATCGAGATGGCGCGCACCGGCCGCCTCGGCAAGGTGCACACGGCCTATGCGCACATCGCGCCGTGGGACACGGCGAAGATGGGCCACAAATGGCTGCCCGCGCAGAAGGAGCCGCCCAAGGAAGAGATTGACTGGGATATCTGGCTGGGGCCGTGTCCGTGGCGTCCGTTCAACCGCAGATATGTGGAAGGCGGCTGGCGCGGGGACTACGATTTCCACACCAGTTGCATCGGCGAATGGGGCGCGCACACCTTTGCGCAGGCGCAGGCCGGCCTCGAAGTGGACGGCATGCCGCCGGTCAAGTATGAGTATGTGGACAATGACACGGGCGACGGCATGGTCTGTCATTTCGCCAACGGACAGAAGATGATCTTCTCGCGGGGCGACAAGTATTGGTACGGGTCGTGCGGCGAACGCTTCGACGGCGAACGGGGCTGGGTGGGCGCCGCCGACGGCTATTCCATGCCCGACGCCTCGTCGCCGGAACTGCTGGCCGACTACAAGCAGGTGATAGGCGAATATGTCGCGCGGACCGGCCGCACGATTGACCACATGCGCAATTTCCTGGACTGCGTCAAGTCGCGCGAGCAGCCCGTGGCCAATGCCGAGGTGATGCACTACTCGATGCTGACGGTGCATGCCGCGAACATCTGCATGTGGCTGGAACGCGACATGAACTTTGATCCGGCGACCGAGATGTTTGTGAACGATGACGAAGCCAACCGGCTGCGCTCCCGCGCGCAGCGGGAACCCTGGGTGCTCTGAAGCCCTTTGAACCCTCTGAAAACCGTAATATGCAAGAACACAAGCATAAGTTTGCGCCTCGTGACACCGCTCCTGCGGTGTCACGCAGCACTGCGACGCAGCGCGTCACGCGTCCATGCGTCTGCTCTGGTGGCGTATTTGTTTTTCCGGCGCGGAACGCCTCAATCGTGCGTTGCACCGCGGGAGCGGTGCAACGAGTATCAACTTTTAGGAGTGCCTGAAATCATGCGAAAGGCCGTGCTTTTTATTCTTCTGGCGGGCGTGCTTGCCGTGTCCGCCCCGGCGCAGGAGGCCAATCCCCTCGCCGTGCTGCAATCCGATGCCTCTCTCGAAGAAAAGATGAACGCCTGCCGCGCGCTGTCGCTCTCCGGCGACGCCTCGGTCGTGTCCGTGCTGGCGGCGCTGCTCGACAACCCGGAACTGGCGCACATGGCGAGGTACGCGCTCGAGCCGATGCCGCACCCGGAAGCGGACGCGGCGCTCCGCGCCGCCCTGGCGAAGACCAGCGGCAAC
>CAZLII010000324.1:0-5797 GCA_964559065.1 uncultured Nitrospirales bacterium
ATCGCCGGGTGCTGCGCGGCGTATCGGAGCACCGCCGCGCGCAGCGTCCCTTCCCATTCCGCGAACAGGCGCACTTGGGTGAAGCCCAGGCCGTTCAGCGCCTGCAATACGCTCTCCGGCGCGACCGCCGGTTCAAATTGCACCACAAAGGCGGGGGGCAGCAGCAGGACAAGGTCCTCCGTCATGCGCGGCAATTCTTCCGGGCATGCCATGTCGAAAACCTGGGCTGGACAGGCCGCCGCGCATGCTGTGCAATCCACGCACAGATGGTCCAGGACGCGTGGCCGGTCATTGCGCACGCGAATGGCCCCCGTCGGGCAGGCATGCAAACATCGCAGCGACTGGCGGCAGCATTCCTCCCGGACGGTGAGGGAAATCGCGTTGGCGGGGGCGGTCTCCTGCGCCTGCAGCCGGATGGAGAAGCGCAGGTGCGCGCCCTTGCCCGGCTCCGACTGAATGGTGAAGCGGTCGGTGTTTTTGCGGATGTTGGGGAGTCCCATGCCCGCGCCGAAACCCAATTCGCGCGCTTCGGGCGGGGCGGTGGAATAGCCTTCGGTCAGCGCAAGGGGAATGTCGGGGATGCCCGGTCCCTGGTCAATTACCGCCACGTCCACCTGATCGGGGGTCACGGCAACTTTCATCACGCCGCCGCCGGCGTGTATCACGACATTCATCTCCGCTTCAAACGCCGCGATCATGGCGCGGCGCACGGCTCTGGGGTCCGCACCGAGACGCTTGAGCATTTCCTTCAGTTTTTTTGACGCTTCGCCCCCTTTTTCGTAATTGCCCCCTGCTATCTCATAAACGGCGCTGTTCATTCGCGGCGGTGTCCTTGAACATCGGCGCGCAGCGCCTGGTAAATGCGCCCGCAGGTTTCGAACATCCCCTCCCGCGACACCATCAGCGCCGCCCCACACGCCTTCGCCGTTTCCAGCACCGCATCATCCGGCTCCGCGCCCTTCACGAGGCAGATTCCCGGCACATCCATCAGTTCCAGCAGGCGCACCAACCCCATGTTCGTGACATGCGTCACCAGCAGCGTGCCGTCGCCCGCCTCGCCCAGCAGGTCGCTCATGCGATCCCCCGCGCACACGCGCGAAATTTCCATGCGTTCCGCCGGGCCGCCGACAAGCATCCGCGCCCCGATCTTTTGGGCCAATTCGCCGAGTTTCATGGGTGCGCTCCGCAGTTTCCCTCCTGAATTCGCCGACAATATATCGTATGCGGCATTCTACCCGCGCGGCCGCGAAAAACACAATGGAAGGCGTCAGAAATCTGAGGGTATACCAACCATTTGCGAAATGGCCTGTTTCATGCGCACCGTTCTATGGCGTTATCGCTAAGGCGACTTGTCCTGCTTCCACAACATGCGTAAACTCTTTCTTGGAGGACGCTTCAGATGTTGGACGGATTTTTTTTCGATTTGCCCGACCTGCGGGACCGGGATTTCACGCGGCACAACGCGGAGAGTCGCGCGCTTTGGGAGGCGTTCCGCGACAACACGCACGAACGCGCGCCCATCCGACTCAATGTCAATGCGCGCATGCTCATGCTGGACCCCCAATACAACACGCGCGGCATTACTTACGGCCAATACATGCACGACCCGGAAATTATGGGGCAGGCGATTCTCGAATTGCAGTATTGGCGTCAATTCCTCATGCCCGGGGACCACGAAAAGGGGCTGCCCAAACAGTGGGACATGTGGGTGGATTTCCAGAACTTTTATGACGCCGCATTCTTTGGCGGCATGGTCGAATTTCGTGAAGATCAAATTCCGGACGCCGCGCCGATCCTGAACGATGACAACAAGCGGATGCTTTTTGACCGCGGCATTCCCGACCCGTTTACGGGCGAATGGCCGGAACGCGCCCTCGCCTTTCTCGAACATTTTCAGAAGAAGAGCGAGGCGGGCTGGACCTTTCTCGATCGGCCCGTCGCGCCTGTGCCGCAGACGCCGTTCATGGCGACCGACGGCGTCTTCACCACGGCCGCCTGTCTGCGCGGGCCTACAGGACTTTGCGCCGACCTGTTGATGGATCCGGACTATGCAAAAGAATTGTTGGATTTCCTCAGCGAGGGCATCATCCGCCGCATGACGGCGTGGCGGGAGCACTTTGGCCAGCCGGTCAAGCATGACGGCTTCGGTTCCGCCGATGACTCCATCATGATGCTCTCCGCGGAACAGTACCGTGAATTCGTCCTGCCCCATCATCGCCGACTGTTTGATACCTTTGGAACAGAAAAAGATCGGGGGATGCACCTCTGCGGCAACGCGCAGCGCCATTTCAAAATCATCCAGGAAGAACTCGGCGTGGTTGCGTTCGATACGGGGTTCCCCTTCGATTTCGGCCAGGCCCGCCGCGACCTCGGCCCTGACACGCTCATTTCCGGCGGCCCCCGCGTGCCCCTCTTTGTCGAAGACACCCCGGAGCCGTTGATCCGGGAAACAGAGCGGATTCTCGCCTCCGGCGTACTCGAAGGCGGGCGCTTCATCCTGCAGGAAGGCAACAATCTTGCGCCGCGTTCGCGGCTGGACCACTGCGCGGCCTTCTATGAAACGGGGAAACGCCTGGGGCGCATCCCGCGATGATGTCTCGCTTGCCATTCAATCAAACCCCCACCGAATACGTTGCACTGGCCGCCGCAGTTGGCTAGACTTTAGGGCATGAAGCGTGAATTGATCATTACAACCCACGAGGAGCAGGCCAAGCGCGATCGGGCGTATTGGCGGAGCCGCAGTCCTGAAGAACGACTCGATGAAGTGGAGCGCCTGCGGATTGAGGCCGGAAAGTTCTTGTATGAATACCCATCCCGACTTCGAAGAGTTGTTTCGATTACTCGAAGAACACCACGTTGATTATATGATCGTGGGCGGGTATGCCGTTGCATTTCATGGTCACCCGCGGTTTACAAAAGACATTGATGTCTTCTTCGAACCGTCCGCACAAAATGTGCAACGGCTTCGCAACGCTTTGATTGCCTTTGGTTTTGAAGAACAGAATCTGCCGCAAGAAGCATTCACCGCCAAAAAGAATGTGCTTAGTTTTGGTACGGCTCCGACACGCGTTGATTTACTTAACGACATTGACGGCGTCCAGTATGCAGAAGCAAAGAAGAATGTGGTTCGCGGGACCTACGGGAACGTCGGGGTGTCTTTTATCGGGCGCGACGACCTTTTACGCAACAAACGCGCTACGTCAAGAACGCAGGATAAGGCAGACGCAGAAGAACTTGATCAATTACAGCAATTGTATAATAATACAAATATAGATTGACATTGAAAAAGCCGTTGGGCGACGTATTCTAATAATTCATGCAGCACAGGGGAGATGTGTGGCCCGGCTTAGAACCGGAATCCGGTCATGAGGTGGAGTCTTCCGGAGCCTTGGTCTTTGTCGGGGTTGAGCGGGAAACCGTAATCCACGCGGATGGGGCCGAGTCGCGGCACGTCCACGCCGAATCCGAGGCCGAGACTGCACCGGATGTCTCCGGGGTCAATGTCTTTGAAGTATTCCCAGACGCCGCCGGCGTCGAAGAAGCCATAGAGACGCAGCATCTTGGTGATCTTGTATTTCATCTCGAGGTTGGTGATGGCGTTGATGTTGCCGCCGAGGGCGAACTTGTCGCCAAAGAGGATGTACTCGCGGGCCTTGGGTCCGATATCGCGGATTTTGTAGCCGCGCACGGTGGCCGCGCCGCCGGCATAGAGCCGCGTCTGGAGAGGCACGTTATCGTCGCCGCCATAGGCGGTGACCAGTCCTTCGCGAATGCGGGCGGAAAGGACCCAGCGTTCTTTGCCGCCGAAGGCGCGGTACCACGTGGAGTCATGCTCGAACTTCACATACTGGTAGTCGCCGCCGAATCCCGCGACCTCGGTGCTGAGGAGGTGCACAGCGCCTTTTGAGGGATCGCGACGGTTGTCGAGCGTGTTGCGCTCGATTTCCCAGCCGGTGCTGACGTTGAGGAAGGAACCGCTCTGGCTGCGGAGGGCGGGGTGGCCGAAACTCGGCAGCCCCCGGTTGGTTTCCTCGGCGATGCGCAGTCTTCCGCGCAGGGTCATCAGGGGCGACAATTGCTTGCCGAAGCGAAGTTGTCCGCCCAGTTGTTCTTCGGTGTAGTTGGCGCCGCCGCGCACGCGGTAGGAGTCGTTGAACACGTCGAATCCCATGGCAAAGGGATAGCCCAGAAATTCGGGTTCGGTGAAACTGAGCGCGTAGTTGCTGCGGATGTCGCCGATGTGCAGTTTCATGCGCAGTTCCTGGCCGGCGCCGTGGAAACGCGGCGGGTTTGCGATGTCAAAATTGTTCAGGCGCAGTTCTGCGAAACCGCCGACGCCTTCGTCGGTGCTGTAGCCCGCGCCGAAGTTGAAGGCGCCGGTCTTTCCCTCTTCGACGTCCACCATGAGATCGGTAAAGAGGTCGTGGTCTTCGATGTCGGCGAGGGTGAGCCGGACCTGCCGGAAGAACTGGGTGTTTTCCAGGCGGCGCTGGCTGGCCTGCACCAGCGCGCCGTCATAGCGGTCGCCCGGACGCAGCAGCATCTCGCGGCGGATGATTTCGTCTTTTGTCACTTCATTGCCCGTAACCTTGATTTCGCGCACATACTTCAATTCCCCCTCGCTGACGTTGTGCACGATATGGGTGGTCTTCTTGTCGCGGTCAAGGGTGACCTGCGGCGTCACGACGGCATTGATGTAGCCGCTGTCCTGGTAGCCCTGCGTCGCCAGTTCGGCGTCGCGCGCCACCTGCCCCTTGTTGTGGATATCGCCTTCGTGAACCTGGACGATATTCAGGATTTCGTCGTTGTCATAGACTTCATTGTTGGCGGCGCGCAGCGATTCGACATGATATACGGGGCCTTCGGCAAGGTGCACGGTGATGTACATGCGCTTGCCCTTTTTCCCGTAACTGATCTCGGTGTGCGGAATTTGGGCTTCCAGATGACCGCGGTTCCCGTATTCGTCCAATATGTTGCTGAGATCGGTTTCGAAGCGGTCTTCCTGGAATTTTCCACCCAGAAACCAGAAGGCGCGCCGGGTTTTCATGACCCTGCGCAGCACCCGGTCTTTGACTTCATCATTGCCTTCAAATGCGATTTTGCTGATCCGGGCCTTCCGGTTTTCCTGGATCATATAAACGAGTCGCACACGGGATGGCCCGATTTTTTCGACCGCCAGGTCCACGGTGGCGTTCGCGAATCCGCGGCTTTCGTAGAGGTCCAGAATGGCGTCAAGTTCTTCGTTGTAGGCATCCGGCGCGAAGGATTGCCCTTCCCGCATGGTGAGCACGCCCCGGATGCGCCGGGCGCGGACCCACTTGTTGCCCATGATGCGAATGGAGTCAATGACCTGTTTTTCTTCGACGCGGTATATCAGGCGGATGCCCTGCGCTTCCTGGGCGGCTTCAGCCCTGATGACATCAAAGAAGCCCATCTCGTAGAGGCGGCGGATATCGCGGGCCACGGCGCGGGGATTGAAGGTCTGGCCGGGCTGCACTTCCAGTTTTGCCCGGACGGTCTGCTCGCTGATTCGCTCCAGGCCGTGGACGTCCACGGCATGCACGGTATCACCGGCGGCATTCTGCGGATGCGCGGGAAGCGCACAGAACCCCACCAGGACGGCGAACACAACAATAATATGTCTCAAATGGCGACCCCTTCCGCTGCTCTCGCGGTCACTTTGAATTTGAGTTTTTCCCCGGATTCTGAAGGACATACCTCGATCTTTGCGCCCGATTCGAGGTTGCCCCGCAAAAGCAATTCCGCAAGGGGGTCCTCGATGTATTGCTGGACCGCT
>CAZLII010000325.1:0-5786 GCA_964559065.1 uncultured Nitrospirales bacterium
TAGGAGAGTTCCAACGGCGTCGTGCCCCCTCGCAACATCGGGCCCGCAAGACGGCCGCGCTGCACCACCGATTCCGCCAGCACATCGCGCACGCGCGGCGCTTCGCTGAACGCATCCTCCAGCACATACAGCCCGCCGCCGGGACGCGCCGCGATGCCGTAGTACTGGTCGCACATGTGCTCAAAAATCGCCTTGTGCCGTTTCAGGAAAAGGATTTGGTCGAAATCGAGCAGCGGATTGGAGAACGCGATCGCCCGGCGCAGCGCCACGATTTCCCGGAATACTTTGCGTAAGGCAGCATCATCCGGCGTTTTATCTCTCTGGAGCCGTTCGACGACGGGCCGCAACGCCTCCATCGCATGTGCTTCTTTGGTCAAATCCGGCGCGTCGTGCATGGCCTGCAATTGGCGCAGCAGGGCGCCGGTCCGCCGCCAGACGATGTCCACCGGCGTGCGGTCAGAGGCAAGCACCAGGGCTTCGGGACGGTGCATCTCACGGGTCAGGCGTTCGTTGTCCCAATGGGGCCGATCGCTTATCTGGCGCATCAGTTCGTCATATTCAAGCATGGCGACATCGGGTTGCGGCGCTTGCTCCTCTGCAAACACCTGTGCCGCAAATTCCACCTGATTCGCGCAGAGCGGCAAAACGGCGGAAACGAACACGGAAATCACGAGGATTTTCTTCATGGCATTGCTTTCCTGATGCGGCACGGCCGCAACCACAGCCACCACCCCCGCCATTCCAGCGCAGGCGGGAATCCAACGATCGCGCAACGGATGCCTTCACTCTTCTCTGGACCCCCGCTTTCGCGGGGGTGACGGGCCGTTGGCCGAACAACCGTTGCACCACACACGTCAAGACGGCAATCTTCATCAAACATCTGGGCAAAGCGTGTAGAAGTCACGATCAAAGGATTTAAAATTGGCAAGAAGCCCTTGCACTTCCACGCATCCAGTCTAGCACAGTGTCGCTATTCTGCAAATATTATCAATGGCTGCCCAAAATTGTCCGGCCATGGTGCGTTGTTTTTTTGGAATTCCCGGCCTGCCGCACCACAAAAGAAACAAGGCGTCCGTTCCCTGTGGATTTCGGACGCCTTGCGAAATAAATGGAAAACCGCGATCAGATGCCGTCAACCTCGGCGGTGACTACCCGCCACACGCCATCAGGGTCTTTCTTGAAAACGAGTTCAACGCTGACCGAGCCAATGGCGGCGACGGCGTCAATCGGATATACGGCCGCTTCGCCGTCCTTGATTTTGACTTCCGCATTGTCGAGGATGATCTCGCCGTCGTTGTCCTTCACCCATTGGGGGAAATCATCCACATAGCCCATCGCCTTGCCCATTTCGATGTAATCGGCCAAAGCCTTTTTATCCCCGACCTGATAATGCTCGAAATCTTCTGAGATGTAATCCAGCATTTTGTCAACATTTGCGGCCAGAAAATCAGCCACAATCGCCTTGACCTGCGCCATCACTTCTTCTTCGGGCGATGTCGCCGGCGCCGCCGCAGCGGAAACGGGGCAGGCTTGGGCGACAGCGGCAGCGCAGACCGCCGACGCGTCCGCACCGGCCATGCTTATGCAGGGCATCGTGGGGCAGGGTGTTGCCAACTGTGCGCGCAACGCCTGCTTGGCGGCGTCGAGATTCGAGACCATCAGGTACAGTTTCGCGACGTCGGCTGCGCTCAGCACTGCGCTCGCCTCCGAAACGGCCGCCTGCATCGCGTCGAGAATTGCCTTGTCCGCCGCCATCAACGCCCTCATTTTCGCGGCGATATCGGCGCTGCTCTCCGATGCGACCGCCGCTTCGAGGGCCGATCTCGCTTCCGCCTGTCGCGCCTCGAGCCCATCCATCGTTACGCGATACTCGGCATACCCCTGCAGAAATTCCACCAGGTCATATGCATCGAGTTCCGCGTCTTCCGTAAACTGCAGCACCAGCAGTTTTTCGAGCAAAACGTCTGAATCGCTCTGCCCCTGCGCCACAAAAGCCATGCCAAGCGCCAGCACCAAAAACACCGCTATTCTCTTCATGGGTCCTCTCCTGTTTGTTTGGGTTTCAAGAATCAAGAGTGTGACTGCTGCGGCATCGCTTGGGTTTCAAGAGCTCGTGATGATGGTCCACTCCCGCCCAAAGATTTTCCGCGAACGACGCCGAACGAGTAGCGATCTGCAAAGGCATTTTTGTATCCCTATGTGGAATATGCTATGCTTTATTCCTGTTTTCGATGCGTGCGGGCGGCGTGGCGACATGGGCCGGAGGGCGTTCTGCCTGACGGCATCCGCCTGCATATCCTTATCCACCACTCTTGGGGAGGAACGATGTCTGAACGAAAAATCGGGGCGGTCACATTTGATTTGTGGGACTGCCTGTTCAGCGATGACAGCGACGAGCCGAAACGCGCGGCGGCGGGGCGTCCGCCGAAGCCGGTGGAACGCCGCACGTTGGTGCATGAATACTTGGCGCGGCATGCGCCGATTGACCGCGCCGTGGTGGATTTGGCCTATGACGTGACCGATGCCGCCTTCCGAAAGGTCTGGCATGATCAGCATGTCACCTGGACAGTGGCGGAGCGCCTGCGCGTGCTGCTGGACGGGCTGAAGCGCACGTTGCCCGCCGATGATTTCGACCGGCTCGTGCGCCTGCATGAGGAGATGGAACTGGAATTCCGCCCGGACCCCGCGCCGGGCGCGGTGGCGGCGCTGCGCGCCCTCCACGGCAAGTATCCCCTGGCCGTCGTGTCCGACGCGATATTCAGTCCGGGCCGCGCGCTGCGGGAATTGTTGCGCGGCGCGGGGATGTTGGAATACTTCGATTTCTTTGTGTTCTCGGATGAATTGGGCTATTCCAAGCCGCACCCGGCGGTCTTCGCTGCGGTGGCGCAGCATTACGGCATAGACATCGCCGAGATCGTGCATGTCGGCGACCGGCCGCACAACGACATCGGCGGACCGCACGCGGTAGGCGCGCGGGGCGTGCTGCTGACTGTCGTAAAACAGCGCGATTTGGAAGGCCATATCCCCGATGCGGTGTGTGATGACTACGGCAAACTGGCGGATATACTCGCGCAACTGGACGCTTGAACGGCGCACGATGCAGGAGGATGAGTTTTCATGGCGCAGAAGCCCCGATTTCTGATTCCCGACGGGTATTCCCCCGAGAGTCGGCAGCAGTTTATGGATGTGGGCATGGGGCTTGCCGGGCAACTCTACGCCGACTTGCTTGTGAAACGACTGCCCGGCGCGGAATACGAGATATGGTACAGCAGCGATCCCGGTGCGCGAACGATTTCGGACGAGGAACTCTCCGGCTACGCCGGCGTCATCTGGCCCGGCTGCAACCTGACGATCTATCACGACGATCCCCGGGTGCGCCTGCACATTGACGTGGCGCGGCGCGCCTATGAAGCGGGCATTCCGCAGTTTGGCAGTTGCTGGGCGATTCAACTCGCGAACTATGTCGCCGGCGGCGAGGTCGCGCCGCATCCCAAAGGGCGCGAAATGGGCATCGCCACGAAAATCCGGCTCACCGACGCGGCCAAAAGGCATCCGATGTGCGAAGGCAAGCCGGAGGTCTTCTCGCATTTCGTGAGCCACGACGATCACGTGACGCGGCTCGCCCAAGGCGCGACCCTGCTCGCGGGCAACGACTGGAGCGCGGTGCAGGCGTGTGAGGTGCGCCATCTGAACGGCGTGTTCTGGGCCACCCAATACCATCCCGAATACAACCTGCATGAAATGGCCCGCCTGATCCTTGCGCGCGAACCCAAACTGATCCAGCAGGGCATGTTCCGCGATCACGACGATGTGCTCGCGTATGTGGAGCGGTTGGAAATGGTCCACCAGGACCCCGGATTGCGGTACATCCGCTGGCAGTTGAAAATAGACGATGACATCGTGCTGGACGATCTGCGGGAATGCGAGTTCGCAAACTGGATCAAGCACTGTATTCTCCCCAGAATCACGACCGCGTAGCGTATTCCAGCGCAGTGACAGGGGATGGACCATCGTTTTTTCATTTCGCAGTGTGATTCCTGGAGCATTTTAACTTTGCATGCATACGATGATATATTGGGCGCATGAGAGCAACTGTCCAAGGCGCGCAGGCAGGAAGCCTTATTCGCAGCAATCGCCCAGGCCCTCCAAGACGTCGCCCCAGAACATGCCCGAAACTTCTTTTCCCACCAATCGTATGCATGCCAAGTTAAAATGCGGTAATGCGTCACCCTGGTCATGTCTTTTTCGTGATGGGTCGCAATAGCGTATACTGTTTATGAGTATGCTGAAGGACACTGCATGAAAACGAAGAAGGAGACCGATATGCTACCCGGGCCTCTGAAAATAGAATATACCGTCCAATTATGGCGCGAAGGCAGTCAATTTGTGGCGCATGCGATGCCATTGGATGTCATGAGCGTGGGAGCGACACCGCAGACGGCGCGCCAGGCGCTAGATGAAGCGGTGGGCCTCTTTCTGAAGACAGCCGCCGATATGGGCACGCTGGAACAGGTGCTTGAGGATGCCGGTTACGTATTGCACGACAATTCATGGGAAGGACCGGACTGGGTGGGCGTTGAACGACATACCCTGTCTGTGGTGGCTTGACCCATGCCCCGTATCGTTCCCGTTCATTGGCGCGATCTGGAAAGAGATAGTAGGATCGTCATCATGTGGATTGCCTTCGTATGAATCAGCAGAGTTGGCAATATCGCATTGCAATCCGCTAAAATGTGGCTGATTCCCCTGTGAGAGAAGAGCATTCGGCTCGTTTTTCCAATACAGTGTCCCCGGTTGCGGCGTGTGTGTGCGCCGGGAAAATGCAAGAAGGTCGCATCCGTGCGACATGCTGGAGGGTAAACCATGTTGATTGATTTCGGCGGCGTCAAGGAGGAAGTGATCACGCGCAAGGAATTTCCGATGAACAAGGCGCGGAAGGTGCTCAAGGATGAGGTGATCGCGGTGATTGGTTATGGCGTGCAGGGGCCGGCGCAGGGACTGAACATGCGCGACAACGGCTTTAATGTGATCATCGGCCAAGAGAAGCGGTTCAAAAAGGATTGGGACCGCGCATTGAAGGACGGCTGGGTTCCCGGAAAAACCCTGTTCAGCATCGAGGAAGCGTGCGAACGCGGCAGCATCATCCAGATGCTTGTTTCCGACGCTGCCCAGAAGGCGATCTGGCCAACGGTGAAGCGCTATCTGAAACCAGGCAAGGCGCTCTATTTCTCTCACGGGTTTTCCATTGTCTATAAAGATCAGACCAAGGTCATCCCGCCCAAAGACGTGGACGTGATCCTGGTCGCGCCCAAGGGTTCGGGCACCTCGGTGCGCCGGAATTTCCTGAACGGCGCGGGCATCAACTCCAGTTACGCCGTGGGACAGGATGCGACGGGCCGCGCTGTGGAGCGCACACTGGCCATCGGCATCGCCATCGGCTCCGGCTATCTTTTCCCCACCACGTTTGAGCAGGAGGTGTACAGCGACCTCACGGGCGAGCGCGGCGTGCTGATGGGCGCGCTGGCGGGCATCATGGAGGCGCAGTACGAAGTGCTCCGCGCCAACGGACATAGTCCAAGTGAAGCCTTCAACGAAACGGTGGAGGAATTGACGCAAAGCCTTATCCGCCTCGTTGACGAGAACGGCATGGACTGGATGTACATGAACTGCTCGGCCACGGCGCAACGCGGCGCTCTCGACTGGAAACCAAAATTCAAGAAGGCAACCCTGCCGGTATTCAAGGAACTCTACAGGCGCGTAAAAAGCGGCGAAGAGTGCAAACGCGT
>CAZLII010000326.1:0-5780 GCA_964559065.1 uncultured Nitrospirales bacterium
CATACAGTGTAATGTTCACCATGGCGGTGGCGGCCAGGCATTTTGTGGCTGCTTCAACGCTTATGTGCTCGGGCAGCGGTGCGCCAATTTGCACTCGCAGCGCCAGCCCGGCGGCGGCGCAGGCCGCCGTCCACCGGGTGAGGGCGTCCCCGTCATAGGCCGCCATGGCGCAAAACACGTCCAGGAGCCCGGCCTCGGCCAGCGCGGGCAGAACAGCGGGGTCGTGGGACCCGTCAGTACGCAGCGAAAGGCGGACCTTGCTCTGCCAAGCGAAATCCAGCAGCGCGGGCAGCAGGCTAATGCCTTCGCCCACAGTGCGCACGTCAATCTTTTCAGTGTGGAAAACGACGGCATGCAACCGAATCCATTTCCTCAAATCCGTCAGATCAAAGGGACGACCATGTCCGTCATGCGTCGCTATCAGCCCGCGTGTGGGATGCAGAGGTTGATTCATCTCGGTATCGGTGTTCATCGTCGTGCCTTTATGTCACCTTTCATTATCTTGGATGGTTGGCCGGTCGCCGCGCTCTTGCATCTCTGGCGCGGGTTGGCACAGGTCTTCCCAATAAACAGATTACAGCGACTTGGAAGCGTCTTCGGGAAAGACGACCTTTTCCTGGTGGCGGATGTAGTGGGTTGGGTCGTCATTGGGTAGTATGCCGGTAATCGGCCAGGCCTCGTCGGTTCCGAAGAATTCCGCGTGGTCGTTATGGAACCCGTCGCAGATGCTGCGCGCGGCGCAAGACTGGCACGCTTCGGCGTACTTGTAGCCGCAGTCATCCTGGGCGCGGCGTCGCGCCTCATCGCAATACACCGCGGGCATGCCCCGTGACGCCCATTTTGAAGGAATCCATGAAAAACCTTTTCATGAAGAGCCGTCCCGCTGTTTTATATGGAATTTCCACCATTCCTTGACGTGGCGGCGCAAACCGGCGGGACCTTGATCACGGAGGGTGGCGCACACCCGATGGACAAGTCCTGCCATCCGTTTGAGCGCGGGTTCTGCGTCGCGGCGCAGGTATTCGGTCAGAAAGAGGCGCACTTCCTCCTTCTCCACAAAAAGATTTGATGGACACCAGACACAATAGGTCGGTGGATTGCCGTTAAACATTCCTTCGCGCACGCCCGACATGTACGCGCCATTCCACACTTGTTCAAGGCTCATGTCCTTAATGGAAAGCGCTTTCGGATCATAGAACACACAGCAGGGACCCAGACTGCCGTCAGGCATGATGGAGGCGCTTAGCCAAGGTTCATAACACAGCGCGCCTGACAATCCCACCCGCTTCGCCTGCCGAACATTTCGCTGCATGTTGGCGCTGTCTTCTATAAGTTCTATATCTAAATATCGCTGGAAATTCGTATCAATCCCCAATTCCTCAGCGCGTCGCATTCCTTTTTGCAGCAATTCAGGAAACGCTTTTCTTTGCTCGGCACTAAGCGCTAACTTTGCGGTCGCGTCTCCCTCGACGATAAGCGCCGATAGAAAAACTTTAACATCGGGGGCAATCGAAGCGGCCAAATCGACAAAACGGTCCAATTTGTCATACGCCAGGTTGGTTATGGTTGTATATATATGCAAGCATGGCGAAAGAAGGCCCAGTTCCTGTTTGGAGCGGGCAAAATGGCGCATATTGGCAACGGCTTTCTCAAACCCCCCGCCACGAATGGCGTCATTGGTCGCTGCGTCCGGCCCGTCAATGCTGAAATTGATGCTCTGCACATTCTTCCCCATGACCCTATCGATTACGGCCGGAGTAAAAAGCGTGCCATTGGTGTGAATCAGGCACGTCATATCATGGGAAGCCATCTTGTCAATCATCCGCAACACAAGGTCACGCCGTACGAGCGGTTCGCCGCCTCCCAGGAAAATCCAGTCGCGCACATCCATCTCTGCCGCCTCATCCACCAGCCGCAGCCAGCGCTGATCGGACAATTCGGATTTGCAGGACCGATCCCAATCCGCCCACGCCCGCCAACAATGCCGACAGTTCAGATTGCAGCGGTTGGTAAGAAATATGCTTACGCGCGCTGGGCCGGGCGGCGACTGTAAAGCGCCGCTAGACCATTTCCGCATCCGATGAAGCGCTCTGACAGGTTCCATATATCGAAATATTCCCAGAACACCACGTCAACAAAGGGTTGCATCAATCTGATCGCAAATCGCAACAGGCAATGTCATCAATACGGGGCCACTGGCGGTAAAGATAGAGACCGTTATGATGTCCCGGTATGGGAAACAATACCCAAATTCGCCCGATTGCCGTGCGGCGCCCATATTGACAAAAACTCACGGGCAATCTTTTCAGGATGACTCTTCCCGCTGTTTTCTATGAAACTTCCACCATGCCTGGATGTGGCGACGCAGCCCTGTGGGACCCTGCTCGCGAAGGGTAGCCCCCAGGCGTCGGACAATTCCAGCCAAGCGCTTGTATCGGGGCGCCTCGTCGCGGCGCAGGTATTCGGTCAGGAAAATGCGCATTTCTTCTTTGTCAACGAACAGATTTGACGGACACCGGACGCAATACGCAGGCGGTTTGCCGTTAAACATCCCTTCCCTCACACGGGCCATATATGCGCCAAGCCACACTTGTTCGAAGGTCAGGTCTTTGATGGAGAGGGGTCTTCGGGATTCATAGAAAGCGCAGCAGGGACCCAATGCGCCGTCAGGCATGATGGCTGCGCTCAGCCAAGGTTCATAACACATCGCTCCGGACAATCCCAAACGCTGCGTAGTCCGCACATTGCGCTGCATGTTGGTGCTGTCCTCCGTCAGTTCCACATCCAGATATCGCTGAAAATTTGTTACGATTCCCAGTTCCTCAGCACGACGAATTCCCTTCTGAATCATCTCCGGGAAAGTACATCTTTGTTCGGGAGAGAGCGCCAACTGTGCTGTCGCGTCTTCTTCGACAATAAGCGCCGAGAGAAGAATCCTGACATCCGGATCAATGGAAGCGGCCAAATCCACAAAATGATCCACCCTGTCATAGGTAAGATTGGTTATTGTTACATATAAGTGCAAGCAGGGGAACTTGACTCCCAGTTTATGCTTGGCATCGGCGAAATAGCGCATATTGGCAATGGCCTTCTCAAAGCCGCCGCCGCGAATGTAGTCGTTGGTTGCTGCGTCTGGTCCGTCAATACTGAAATTAATGGACTGCACATTTTTCCCCATGATTTTCTCTATCATTTCCGGGTAAAAAAGCGTGCCGTTGGTATGGATCAGGCTTGACATATTATAGCAAGCCATTTTTTCAATCATCTGTACTACAAGATTGCGCCGAACGAGCGGTTCTCCGCCGCCCAGAAAAATCCAATGGCGCGCACCCATTTCTGCCGCTTCATCCACCAGGCGCAGCCAACGGGCGTCGGGCAGTTCGGACGCACACGAACGGTCCCACTCGGCCCATTGTCGCCAACAATGCCGGCAGTTCAGATTGCATCTGTTCGTCAGGAATATGCTGATGCGCTCAGGCCCCGGCGGCTTTGAAAAATTGCCGGACCAGCGACGCATGCGGCGAAGTACATTTATAGGTTCCATAAATAGACGTATCCTGAAGGCGCAAAATTTGAAATTACTTCGTAGAATCTATTGGGGACATTGTAGCCCATATGAACGCAGTCTGCCACATCGGTGGTATGGCAAGCAATTCTATCGCCGTAAGGAATGGGCTTGTCGGACCTTGCTTGCGTTCCGACGCTTTTGTTTCTCGCGTGCGGGCCGTTATAATTCCCTTTTCGGCAGTGATTCAACCGCAATCCTTGGAGAATGTTTCGTGCAGCCGGTAATGGCCCGTCGCCTTGTTCATTGGCAGAACGGATTGTGTCCGCCGCCTTGGGAACTGATGATTTGCCCCACACACCGCTGCAATCTGAAATGCGGAATTTGCGCGCGCACTTGGGAGGAACATCTTCATCCGACGTTGCTCAATGAAGTGCCTGATGATCGCTGGTTGCGACTGGTGGATGAGGCGGTGGCTTTGGGCGTGCGTTATCTCAGTATCGGCGGGGGCGGCGAACCGACATTGCGCCGCGAACTGATCATGAGAATATGCGCCAAGGCCAAAGGCCATGGGTTGGAAGGGCATCTTCAGACCAATGGCACCCTCTTGCGCGAAGATGATGTGGATGCGCTCATCGCCTTGGGATGGGACCATGTAACCATCAGTCTTGATGGGCCGACAGCGACCGTCAATGATGCCATCCGTTTCCAGAATGCATTCAACGAATCCGTCAAGCGCATAGACATGCTGTGCGCAGCAAAGAAGCGAAAGCGGGCAGCTGCGCCGGACATTCAGGTCCACATGGTTCTCACAGCGCTGAATTGCGACCAGTTATCGGCGATGGCGGCCTTCAGCGCCGCACATGGCGTCGAGTCGCTCTTCGTTTCTCCCCTTCTTGAATATAGTTCCGACATGAAATCGTTTGTTTTGAGTCCTCAACAACGCGCAGAATTGCCCGGTCATGTCCAAAGGGCAATTGCAAAAGCCAACGCCCTCGGCCTTGCGCACAATTTCGAAAACTTGCTGCCCGCGCCAGAACTGCAACCAGCTGCTGTTGTCGGCAACAGCGAGATTGCCGGGCAGTGGCCCGTGGGACATATTGCCGGCGCGCGCTGTCTGGAACCTTGGCGGGGGCTGGTCGTCTCTTCCAGCGGCCATGCGCTTCCATGTTGTTATTTCTGGGAGGAAAAGGCGGACAGCATCCGGGATAAAAGCCTGCACGATATTTGGTTGGGCGCGTACTTGACTGAATTCCGGCAAGAGATGCTCAACGGGATCCTGCCGGAGCCTTGCCGGACATGCGGTTTTCCGGATAGCCTGACGCATCGCAAGTTGAAGGAATGCGTGCAACAGGCGGCATCATCGCCCGGCGGCATGTCTCCCGGACGGCGCGGTCTTGTTGCGAAGGCCTGGAACAGCCTCCGCAACCATGGGCTTCGCGACAGTATTCGACGATATCGCCAGTGGCGCGCTATCCGGCGCGCCTTGCGTAAAGAACCATGATCACGGGCGGGCAACCTCGCGTCCAGCGAACAGGGCTGTCTGGCCGTTAGCAAGACATTTCGTACGATTTTGTTTTGAGGAGAGGGAAAAGTGTTGCCTATCATTGCGTCTCGCCTGTTGAACTGGCAGGACGGCCAGTCGGCAGGCCCTTGGCGCCTGATGGTTTTTCCAACCTATCGGTGCAATCTAAAGTGCGGCATTTGTGTCCGTAGTTGGCAAGAGACCCATCCAATGCTTCTTAACGAACTGCCGGACGAGCGCTGGCTGCGTCTGGTGGATGAAGCGGCAGCAATGGGGGTGCGCGTGTTGAAAATCGGTGGCGGAGGCGAGCCAATGCTGCGCGACAAGATGGTGTGTGAAATGTGCGTCAGGGTTAAAAAGCACGGCATGGCAGGAAGCCTTCAGACCAATGGGACCCACTTGAGCGCGGACAGCATGGAAACGCTTATCAGGGCGAGATGGGACGATGTAACGATCAGCATTGATGCACCCACAGAGGAAATCAATGATGCCATCCGCAATAAGGGCGTTTTCTCAAAGACCGTTGGCGCCTTGCAAACGCTGCGTGAATTGAAGAAAAAGCATCAGAGCAAACTCCCCAATGTTGCGATCCATACGACAGTTACGGCGCTAAACTATGACTGTCTGGAAGACATGGTGGATTTCTCTCTCGCCAACGGCGTGGATATGTTTTCAGCCAGTCCGTTGCTTGAGGCCGGCCTGGAGGATACCGGGTACATCATGAGCGCGGCGCAGCGCGCTGAATTGCCA
>CAZLII010000327.1:0-5766 GCA_964559065.1 uncultured Nitrospirales bacterium
CCCCATTACACAGCGTCTGTGGGAATTCGGCGATGGCGCGCGCAGCACTGTGGAACGCCCCATCCATCAATAAGCGAATCCCGGAGTTTACACGGTTTCGCTGACCGCGTGGAACCAGTACGGAAGCGCCAAGACGACGAAAGAAGATTACATCGTGGTGCGGCGGCGCATCTCGCCGCGCGCCGATTTTGCAATTTCCCAGATACGCCCATTTGTGCTTGTGCCTGTCCAATTCACAGACCTCTCCTATGAGGGAACTGCCGTCATCGAGCAATGGGTGTGGGAATTCGGCGACGGCATCGTCAGCACGGAACAGAATCCCGTCCATGTCTTCGCCAATGTCGGCGTTTTCAATGTAAAACTGACGGTCATCACCCGCCACGGCTATAACTCCAAGGTCTTGCCCGTAGAGGTGGTCTATATGCCGCCCACGGCGGAGTTCTCCGTGGACAATCGAAATCCCTCCACCAACGAGCCGGTCCAGTTCACCGACCTGTCATTGCCGGGCATGTCGCCGCTTGGTCCTGCGCAAGTAAACCGCTGGCGTTGGAATTTCGGCGACGGCGCAACCAGCCAGGAGCAGCATCCGACGCATGCCTACACGCGGGAAGGCACGTTCACCGTCACACTCACCGTCGGCAGCAGCGATCTCCCGGACTCCGTGACGGATACGATGGTGAAGACAGATTATATCGTCGTTGTGGAACCGCCAAAACCGGATTTCACTGTCGCAACCGACAGCCCCTTCACCAAAGACATTATTCAGTTCACCAACGCCACCATTCCCGGCACGGAAACCCCGCTCCAATACGAATGGAACTTCGGCGATCCGGCCAGCGGCGCCGCCAACATCAGCACTGACCAGAATCCCACCCACGTATTCAATCAACCCGGTGTCTATGTCATTACCCTTCGCGCCATCACACGGACCCGCAGTGTCAGCATTTCGAAAGAACTCGTGGTGGACGCACGCCCCGTACCGGACTTCACCGCCGAGCCGACCCGAAGCACCATCGTGCAGCCGGTCCAGTTCACTGACACCTCCGACACCACCGATACCCGCCCGATTGAAACCCGTCTGTGGCAGTTCGGCGATGGCGCGATCAGCACCGGCCGCAATCCAACCCATCTGTATCAGACGCCCGGCATCTACACGGTTTCACTGACCATCACCTACAGCCATTCCGTTAGCGGCAAAGTTTTCACCGCCGTCGCCACCAAGAACAACTATGTGACCATCACCCTGCCCATCCCGCCGACGGCGAACTTCTCTGTCGACACCGCCTGCGCCGTTCCGGGCGTGCCGGTGCAGTTCTATGACGAATCGGACCCCGGTTCCGCCTCGGAAATCGCCACGTACCTTTGGCAGTTCGGCGACGGCGCCACAAGCACGCAGCAGAATCCGGTCCATACCTATGCCGACGTGGGTAATTACACCGTGACGCTCACGGTCACCACCGATCCGCGCCTCGCGCCTTATAACACGGACACCTTCTCGCTGGAGGACTATATCAATGTGGCGCTGGGCCGCACGGCGCTGGACGATTATGTCAGCGCCGACCCCGAGGGATGGGACTACGAGATCATTAATTCCGGCCAGCGGGTGGTGGACCTGGGATTCGGCCTCACATCCACCGTCAATGTCTATATCGTGGATTTGAGGTCGCAGACATGGCGGTCGCTAACCGACTACCGAGTCGTCGCCACAAATTCCGCCCAGTGGCGGCACTATTTGACGGTGGTTGAACCGGCTGCCATCAAGGCCAACACGGGCCTGCTGTTTATCAACGGCGGCAGCAACAGCAGTTCCCCGCCCACCCCCGCCAACGCCGATTCCATCCTGCTCACGATCGCCGCCGCCAGTGAGTCCGTGGTGGCCGACCTGAAGCAAGTGCCGAACCAGTCGCTGGAATTTACACCGGAGGCGGGCTTGCGCACCCGCTCGGAAGACGAGAGCATCGCCTATACCTTCGACAAATTCCTCAACGAGTTCTCCATGCATGTTCCGACAGCCGAACTGGACGCCCCGGAACTGCCGCTGCTGGCCAAGAACACACTGCAAACGTTGGATGCCGTGGAAGAAATGTACACCTGGCCGCTCCTGCTACCCATGGTGAAGAGCGCCGTGCGCGCCATGGACGCCGTGCAGGACATGTACCGCGGCGAGCGCTATTCCCGCGTGCTGCGCGCCCGCGACCACGGCACCACCAATCCCTCCGACCCGGTGCAGGATTTCTTCGTGACGGGCGGCTCGAAGCGCGGCTGGACCACATGGCTCACTGCCGCCTATGATCGCGGCCCCGACGGAAGCAACCGGGTCAAGGCGATTGCGCCCATCGTAATTGACGTGCTCAACATGGACCGGCAGATGGAGCACCATTTCAGCGCATACGGCTACTGGGCGCCCGCCATTTATCCCTATGCCCAGGAAAAAGTCTTCGAGCGCTTCAACCCGATCCATCCGCAATACGCCGCAGGACAGGCCCTGCTCAAAATCGTTGACCCATATGAATACCGCTGCCGCCTGGACCTGCCCAAGTACCTCATGAACTCCACCGGCGACCAGTTCTTCCTGCCTGATGCCGCCCAGTGGTACTTCGACCGACTGGATGGCGAAAAATACCTGAACTATATCCCCAACAGCGACCACGGGCTGGACGGATACCTGAATGTCGAGGACCCGGACAGCGCTGTTTCCGGACTGCTCAGTTTCTATGTTTCGGTCCTCAAGAACACCCAGCGACCGCGCTTCTCTTGGACCTTTGACCCCGACGGCGCCATCACCGTGCAGACGATTACCGCGCCGCAGGAAGTCTCGCTGTGGCAGGCATACAATCCCGATGCGCGCGACTTCCGCCGCGACGCCACCGGTATCCCGTGGACGAAACAGACCCTGACGGCACAATCCGGCGGCCGATATCGGGGTGCCGTGACCGTGCCCGAACAGGGATACCGCGCCTTCTTCATCCAGTTGAAATTCCGCAACGACGCGACCCCCGGCGGATTGTATCCCTACATTTTCACCACCCCCATTCGCATATTGCCGCAAGAAGCGGATGGATCGAACCTGTATCCGGTCTTCGAGGGCCAGCGCTTTGATATTCCCGCCGAATCGCGCGAGATTCCGTTGCTGGTGCTGCGCGGTTCGCCGCATGAAATGGGCCTTCAGTACGGCCAACTCATGCAGGTGGAGATCGCGGAATTCCTGCCGAACTTCCTGGACGCCCTGCAGACGGAATATCCCGCCATGACGGATGCGGCGCTCGATGCCGCCTGGGCGGCGGTGACCGCAGCGTATGACCCCGCCATCTCGCGCGTGGAGGAGGAACTGAGCGGCATTGCCGAGGGCGCAGGGCTTTATAACCCCGCCAATCCAGGGAATATGGACGGGTTGCTTATGCTGCGGCGCGCCAACATGGCGCTCGTGCTGGCGCAATTGACGGGCAACGCCGTCGCCGCCACCCGCAGCGCCGCCGCCGGCGGCGTCACCTATCAGAGCAACGGGCTGAACTGGTCCTTGAATCTCAGCCTCCAGGATTATCCCTGCCTGGTCTACTACATCCCCGCCATGGCCCAGGGATTCCCGCACCTCAATGTCACCTTCGCAGGAATGGCCGGCGCGCTCACCGGCGTCAATCTTGCCGGCATCGGCTTCTCCCTCGTCGGCGCAACCGATCAGCCGGGCGACCCTGACGCCTTCTCCATGGTCGGCAACCATGTCTCGCTGCTGTTCCGCGACCTGCTCTACGATGCGCGCAGTTCGAATGAAGCATTGAATACTGCCTTAGACACGATTCTTTCAGGCTCCTCGCTGGTCCGCCGACAGCATGTCGTCATTGGCGACGGCCGATACCTGCGAAAGAGTTATAAGGTCAAGGCGCATATGCCGGATGGATTGTTTGGCATTCGTCTGTGGGGTGAAAATGATCCAACCGACGAGTTCTTCCCGAAAATCCTCACGAATCTCGTCTACAGCGGGCCGCGCAGCGGCGCTTTCGCCCCCAACGACGTGGACGACGGGCCTGCCATCGCCATCCTCCGAGAGGATCTGGGCGCCATAAATCAGGCGACGCTCACTGACGTGAACAATGTCATAGCCGAAGACAACAACCTCGTGAATGTGGTGTACTCCTCGCCATGGGACCTCGCGGTCTATGCGTGGGTGGCCTACGCCGACGGCGATCAACCCGCATCACAACAGCCGATGGTCCGCATCAACCTGCACGACTATGTGCCCTGATCGCGGATGACGCACAACATCGTATGGGGCGCCGATCACAAAGGTCGGCGCCCCATTGCACAGTAATTATCCCCACTCCTGAAGAAAGATTACGCCATGTATGTCCCACCCAAGATCATTTCCGGCGCCAATGCCGCAGCCATGCTCAAAGATCTCAAAGGTGCGGTCCTTGTCGTGAGCATGGACATCCCGTGGAGCCTCTTTCGCGAAGAACACCACTGGCAACCCGCGCACATCCACATGGTCGAAGACATGGACCTGAACACCCTGGAGCGCCTTCAGGAAACCCTCCCCCCCTGCGATATCGTGGTGGGCTTGGGCGGCGGCTCCTGCTGCGACACCGCGAAATACCTGGCCTGGAAACGACAATGCCGCATGATCCTCGTGCCGACCATTGTCTCGGTGGATGCGCCGCTCACCAACATGATCGCGGTGCGCGTAGACAAAACCGTCCAATACGTCGGCGACATTTACCCCAAAGAACTGATCATTGACCACACCCTCATTCAAAAAGCCCCGAAGGAACTCAACCGCGCCGGCGCCTGCGACATCGCCAGCATTCACACCGCCCTCTATGACTGGAAACTCGCCCACCGCGCCGTCGGCGAAGCCTACCACCCCGACGTCGCCGAACTCGCCGCGCAATGCCTCGCTGAACTCGACCGCAACGCCGCCGAGGTCTATGACGTCACCCCCAAGGGCATAGACGCCATCGTGGACCTGTTCCGCCGTGAAGTCGAATTCTGCGCCCGCATCGGAACAAGCCGCCCCGAAGAGGGCGCGGAACACCTCGTCGCCTACAACCTCGAACACATCACCCGCCACCACTTCCTCCACGGCGACCTCGTCGGCCTGGGTATATTCACCATGTCGCGCCTTCAAAACAACAACCCCGGTTGGGCCGCCGACCTCATCCGGCGCTGCGGCCTCCGCTACACCGTCCCCGATGCATCCCCCCAGGAAATCCGCCAATGCCTGTGCTCCCTCCGCGCATTCAAAGAAAATGCCGGCTTCTTCTCCAGCATCGTGGCCGAACGCGACATGGACGAAGCCTTTATTGAAAACGTTATGGCTGCCCTTGGCAGATAATTTTGAGCAGTTGCGGCCGCCTGGCCGTGGTCGTTTCAGATATGCTTGTCAGGGAGACCACAAACGTTCGGCACCACGACAACGCCACCCCGCCGGCGCGTACTATTCTGCGAACACAGCAGCGAATATGACTGCTTGGCAAGACGACTATTTCGGGGACAAATCCAGCATCGCTGATTCCATCGCCATTTCCCCATGGCACTCGCCCCCGCGACCAGCATTACGCGATATTGCCTCGCACACGCTGCTTTGTCTCTGTTTTCCCGGCGGGAATGGTGGAGCATTCCGTCTTGGACTCGGAATTTCTCTGTTTGGTCTACTCTCAGGGTTTGCCAGCCGTATCCAGACTACTAGTAACAAAATCCATGTCAAAGAGTCCAATGCGAATGCCAAAATCATAGCAAATCGAATGTTGCCCTGTCTGAAGTATAATAATC
>CAZLII010000328.1:0-3976 GCA_964559065.1 uncultured Nitrospirales bacterium
TCGGAAAGCTTAATATAAGTTTCCCTGGCGGAAAAAACCTGAACGG
Source organism: uncultured Nitrospirales bacterium (assembly GCA_964559065.1). Lineage (GTDB taxonomy): Bacteria > Hydrogenedentota > Hydrogenedentia > Hydrogenedentales > CAILVY01 > CALEDJ01. The sequence continues at coordinate 47 of CAZLII010000328.1, forward strand.
CGACAATTCCTCCGCCATCTGGCGCGTCGCCTCGATGTTTGTGCCCACGAACCACGCGGTCCCGTCTTTTTTCACAAACAGCGCATTCGCGCCGAGGTCCGAATGCGTGTTGATGTAATTCCGCTTCCCGCCGGTCGCCATGGCGAAGTTGTCCGCCCGCGATAGCAGCACGCCGTCATACCCGTGCTGCCGTAAGAACGCCTGAATCAGCGCCACCCGCACCCGAAACAATTCCTGCTCCGTCATTGCGATGAACTCCTCAAGTATTGACGACCATCACAGGTACGGCTATTTTGGGGATCGCGATGCGAAATGGCAACATGCGCACACACTTGGCAGTGGGAAGTGCGCCCCCCGGCCACACAATCTTCCGGCAATAGGGTGGACCTGCTGCTGCTGTGACAGGATATCGCGGCCGCTTCTCAGGCGAAGGCATCGGCGGGTTGCTGGTCCAGAAGTTGGCCGATTTGTTCCAGCATCTGGTGGATGCTGTTGCTTTTCTTGAAATACACTGCACATCCTTCGCGGAGCAGGTCAGGATTGACTCCCTCGTCTTCAGACTCGGGCATGATGATGGCGGGCGGAACGATGCCGCGCATGCGCAACTGATCAATGAGTTCCAGCCCGGTCAGACCGGGCATTTCGCAATCGCAAATCAGCAAGTCTATGCTTTTTCCCCTGTTCCTCGGGGCCATGATGATGCTCATCAGGGCATGTTCGCCATCATCGGAAGTGGTCACCTTGTAGCCAGCGCGTGAGAGCGCCTCCGCGATACTGGAGCGGGACGCAGCATGGGCATCCACCAGAAAAACGTGTTTTGCGACCATTGCTTTGCCCTCCTTCTTGGGTGAAGTCCATTTTTCGCCGCATCGGAGAAGGGCAAACAGCCGCCAAAATGACAGACCACCTCATTTTGGCTCACGCGCCGCAAGCCCTCTCAGTCACCCCGTCGTCATCATCGCCACCGCGACGCTTGCCAAAGCCGCCAGATTCTCAGGCAAGTTATATGCCAATCCAAGAGGCGCGGCGCTGCACTGCTATCTCATTAGTAGCGATGGGCTTATGGTGTCAGGATTTTTGATCGGTGTTTGAAACGCTTATGACATGTGTCATGAAAACTGATGACATATTTTAGAAAATTCATAAGGTGAATGGGTTTGTTCGGTATATGCGTAAATTTCGGGACATGACATTCGGACTAAGGGTTCTTCGCTTTCTCAGCGCTGCTATTGGCACCCATAGGCGGCGACATTGCCGCTCATTTCCGGGGGGGCGACGTGGTTGTGCGGGCTTCCAAGCGTTTCATGGCCTTGCTGATCCCGGACTGTGTCATACCGATCAGGCGTGCGGCGATGCTTTGGTTGCCTTGGGAACGACGGAGGGCTTCGGCGATGAGCATGCGCTGGACTTCTTTGAGGGAAGGCAAGGGGTGGAGTCCGGCGAACGGCGCATCGGCGGCTGCGGCGGGGGGCATTCGGCGGTCGGGATGGCTCATGTAGTCTCGGAAGCGTTCCAGCGATAGCATATGTGCGTGGTGGTGGGCGACGGCGTCGGCGATCATGGCTTCCAGTTCACGGACATTTCCCGGAAAATCATAGGTGGCGAGAAGGGCGAGGAGTTCCGGGGGGGCAGTGGGGATCTTCTTGTCCATGCGCAGGGCGGCTTTGTGCAGGAATTGGGGAACGAGGAGGGGCAGGTCATCGAGGTGTTCGCGCAGGGGCGGCACATGGATGTGGTGGGCCTGCAGGCGGTAATAGAGGTCGGGGCGGAAGCGGTCATCCTGCTGGAGGCGTTTTCGGTCGCGGTTGGTGGCAACGACGATTCTGGCGTTAGTCCGGCGGGGCTTGTCCGCGCCGAGCGGGAAATACTCGTAGGTTTCCACCAGGCGGAGCAGTTTAAGTTGCGAGGCCACGCTGAGGTCGCCGATTTCGTCCAGAAACAGCGTGCCATTTTCCGCTTCGGCAATCAGGCCGGGCCGGAACTCGTGGGCGTCGGTGAAAGCGCCCGGCGCGTGGCCGAAGAGCGTATCCGCGAAGAAATGGTCGTCCACGCCGGCCACATTCACCGCGACAAAGGCGCCGCCGCCGCCCGCCTGATGGAAAGCCCGGGCGAAGAGTTCCTTGCCGACGCCGGTCTCGCCGGTAATCAGGACGGTATGGGCGGATTGCGCGATGTTCTCGACGTAGTGAAACAGGGCGCGCATGGCGGGGTTCTGCGTGATGATGTCGGCAAAGGCCTCTGGATGTTTCAGGTCGCTTGCCATGGTTTCCCGTTTCATCGCATCCCCGGCGGCGGCGACGCGGGGATCGCCCCGCCGTCACGCATGCGATTTCTTGTGGCAAGGATACAAGGTGCGACAAAGAAGGTCAACCGCCGCGCGCGGTCCGTTGCCTTCTGCTGACAAACGTCCTGGTCATTGCGGGATGGATGTCGGGCCGGTCATGCGCATGCTGCGCAGTCCGGCGCCAAGCAATGGAAAACCCGCACGCGGGGAAAGGATGCGACCTTTCGCACCGCGTGCGGGAGACGCACAGCGATGTGATTACGGTTTCGGACCCACACAGAAGCCGTCTTCAGTTCCTTCGCCAGGACAGGCATAGTAACCGCCCGCGTTGTAGAACTGGATCACGCGCAGGAGTTCGGACAGGCTGATCATCCAGTTCTGGGGGTTATAGTCTGAGGCGTGCGGCGTGCAGGCGTGGTCCGCGCCGGGACCGGGGACATAGCCGTCCTCGGTGCTCTCGGGCGGAACGGCGCAGTGGTAGCCGCCTGAGTTGAAGAACTGGATCACCCGCAGCAGTTCGGACAGGCTGATCAGGTTGTCCTGATTCTGATCGGCGCTGTGGAATTCACCCTCGCCTTCACCCTCGCCTTCGCCCTCGCCTTCACCCTCTCCTTCTCCTTCTCCTTCTCCTTCTCCTTCTCCCTCGCCTTCGCCTTCGCCGCTCTCCTCCAAGTAATAACCGGTAAGCACATGGTCACCCTGCGAAACAATCGTCACTGGCTGCGGGAACGGGGTAGACCATCCCACAAGGTCGAGGAACTCGACCGTGTAGTCACCCACCGGCAAGGTGAGGGTATCGCCGCTGTTGCGCCAGGTGCCGCCGCCATCCACGGTCCACAGCGCGCCTTCGTCCACCGCCGCCTGCGGGAATATCTGGACAAGCAACGCGCCCGCGAACTCGGTGTAAAGCCCGGTGGCCGTGGTTAACAGCCCCTCCTCGACAACGACTTCCTTCAGGATGGGGGTGTACCACCCGGTAACCTCGGAGAACTCCACATAGTGGGTTCCAACAGGGACAAAGCTCTCGGTGTCGCCGCTGTCGCGCCAGACAGTATCGCCCAGCCGCCGCCACTGCGCGCCCAACGCCACGGCCTCAGGCGGCGCGATGTTGACTTGCAGACTGCCCAGCAACGCGGTGTACCCCGCATTCACCGTGATGGTCTGGTTGTCGCTCAGGGAGAAGTCCGTGCCGGGGGGCGTGGTCCAGCCGGGCAAATCGAGGAACTCGATGTCATATGTCCCGGCGGGCAACTCGCCCAGGTCTTGGCCGCTTTCACGCCAGTCCGTTTCCGGCCCGGTGGTGAGACGCCAGCGCGCGCCATCGGCGCGGGCGGCTTCCGGACTGAGCACACATCGCACATCGCCGCCCAGCACGCGCTCATACGCGCCGATGTCCACCTGGGCATTGCCGTCGCCGTCGCCGTCGGCGATGCGCAGACGGCCGCCAGCATCGGTGAGCGCGCCCTGGGGAGCCATTATGTCGTTGCCCGCGTCAATGACAACGGATTGCGCGGCGGGCCGGTAATCGTCCCACGCCACACTGACAAAGGTTGGCGCGGTGGTGATGTCATTGATGCCGGGCGTCACGCTGTCATAATTGTAGGGCTTGTTGTTCAGGCAGTTGTAGTTCAAGACCGGACTGCTGG
>CAZLII010000328.1:3986-5748 GCA_964559065.1 uncultured Nitrospirales bacterium
CCCGCTCCCGCCGCCGCGCACGAGAAGAAGCCCGGGAAGGTGGCAACGCGGCTCGAGGGGCTCTGCTTCTGCGGCAGCGGCAAGCCGTTCCGCGAGTGCCACGGCAAGCCCAAAGCCTAGAGCGGAGCGAAGCCCATGCAACTGACCATCGGCATCGACCGCGGCGACAAGGCCAGCGATATCCGGGACTTCATGAGGCTCGGCGTCGGCGAGTTTTTCGCCGGCTTCGTGCCCGGCGATGATGGTATTGTAGATGTCCGGGTTGGCGCTGTTGGTGCAGTAGATGCCGCCCGCTTCGTCCAAGGCGGTGTTGTGCGCGATGGTGCTGTTGAGAATCCGGGTGTCGCCGGTGAAGAACATATAGACGCCGCCGCCCTGCACGGCTCGGTTGTTCGCGATGACCGTGTTGTAGATGGTGGGGTCGGCGTAGCGCAGGGCCAGGCCGCCGCCGCCCATCGCCGCGTTATCGGTCAGGATACAGTGGGCGATGGTTGGGCTGCCGCTGCCGACAAAGACGCCGCCGCCGAGTTCCGCCGCGCCATGGCGCACAGTGAATCCGTCCAACCGGGCCGCCGTGCCGGCCAGAACAAAACGCACGCCGGTGTTGCGCGAATCGCCGTCTATGACGGAGACATTCGCGGCCCAGTCGCGTTCATCAATCGCGCCTTCTGCGCCTGAGAATCCGCCATAGACCGCCACGCCGTTCTTGATCTGGATGTTCTCGTAGTATTCGCCGGCGGCCACCCACACCTCGCCGTAGGGCAGCACGGCGTCAATGCCGGCCTGAATCGTGGCTTTGGCGTATCCCCAGGTGTCGCCAGGATTGCTGTTGTCGCCGCCGGGCGCCACGCGGACGACATAGATTTCGTCCGCGCCGATATCCACGGCGTCGTCCAGGATGCGCGTCTGCCGGTCAATGTCCACCCATGCCAGGAGCACATCGCCGTCATTGCCCGCGTCCTTGCAGGGCGAATCAGAACGCAGGTGCCATTCAGCCAGGCCCGCCAGCAGCGGGTCTGTGGAAATGTTGCCGTTGCTGCCCGTGGGGTCGGTGATGCCGGCGTAATTGGCCACGGCGGGATTGTACACGCAGTTGTAGCGCAGGGTGGGGATGGGAGAGCCCCCAAACTGCATGGCCGCGGAAGTGGTATTGAATGCGGCCAAGTTGTTCGCGACCGTCGCCGGCGCGCCGAAAGCCATGAGCGCGCTGCCGCCATCCGTTGCGCTGTTTTCCAGCAGGGTGTTGTTCACCATGGTGACCGTGGCGTCAATGATATACACGCCGCCGCCGTATTGCCCCGCGCTGTTCAGGCGCAGCACATTGTTTGCGAGCACGCCGCCGCTTGTCATGGTAAACAGCACGCCACCGCCGTAGTCCGCCGAATTGTTGCGGATGACGTTGTTCAGAATCACGGGATTCGCGGTTATATCCACGTAAATGCCACCGCCGAAATTAATGGCGCTGTTGCCAAAAATATCGTTGTTTGCGATGGTCGGCGCGGCGCCTTCGCGGCAGAGGATGCCGCCGCCGAGGACGGCGCTGCCCTGTGTAATCGCGAATCCGTCAATGCGGGTGGCCGCCGATGCGCTTGGGGCGATGGTGACCGTGGTGCCGCCACCGCCACCGCTGAGTATGGTCCGGTTTACGGCAATATCGCGCTGGTCCACGTTGGTTTCCGTGCCCGCGAAGCCGCCGTACAGCGCCACGCCGCCCTTAAGCGTGATGCGTTCGCTGTAGAAACCGCCCTTGACCCAGACCTGG
>CAZLII010000329.1:0-5741 GCA_964559065.1 uncultured Nitrospirales bacterium
GGCTGGGCTAAGGAATGGCGCGCCGTTGGCGCTTTGGCAAAGACACGTTTGGGAAAAGGAGGGAATCGGTTATGATGCGTTGTTCCAGGGATCAAGCACTCGGTTCTCTCAAGCCAATGAGTAATGGGCATGAATGCACAGTATTGCTGCCTGCGAAAGTAATGTCCGAAACTTGATTGCGAAGACTTCGAAAATCATCATTTCGCATGAAGGCAGATGCGGCCATTGTTAATGCAGGAGTTAATAATCTTTGCGCAATGAAATCAAAAAAGCCAGACGTTCATGTGCATAGCAAGCAAATCGGTATTGATTAGTGTTGATTAGCGTTAATTAGCGGTTAATAAGGATCACAACGGTTTCTTTCAGGGAATAGGCCAGCGTGTCATCTGTATTCTGCCTTGCAGGAAATCTGCGACCGCATTGCCTGGGGCGGGGACGTGAATGAAGACGTTATGTTATGGATTGCCTTTTGGGGCATCGCTTGCTGTGCTGGACGGGTTTCGCTCGGCGCGCGGCCATGAAGTTCGGACGGTCGCCCTGGAAGGCCGGGGCGATTACAAACTTAAGAAGCGTGAAACGGCCGCGGACCTGATATGCCGAGTGGCGCAGGAATGGACTCCGGATTGTCTGGTCTGTTGGTGCCCCGAAGTGGTCCCGCCGCCTTTTGAAATCGAAGAATGCCCTGTGAAGACAGCGGCGATTGTCTCCGACTGGAACATTTATTTCCCGCAACTCGAATACAACCTGTCGCGCTATGATGTTGTCATTACTGACCGAATGGGATCGCAAACCCTGCAACTCGTCGGCGCAAGACCGCATTATGTGTGTCCGATATACGCGCATCAGCCGCGTGTGCACCGCGTCATGGGATTGGAGCGGGACATTGATGTCGTATTTGCCGGAAACCTGAATCATGCGATCCATGTGCGGCGCGGCCGCTTGCTGGAAAAGGTCGCCGCGCTGTCCGAGCGCCGTCGCGTAGTCATCGCGTCGGGTCTGCCGCCTGAAGAGTACGGTGCATTGCTCAACAGAGCGCGCATCGCTTTCAACCACGCTTTGCGCGGCGAGATGAATCTCCGCTGCTTTGAGGCATTGGCCTGCGGGTCGCTTCTTTTTCTGGGAGCGGACAACCTGGAAGCGCGGGATTGGCTGCGCGACCGCGAAGACGCAGTTTTCTATGAGGACGACACCCTGGTCCCCCTGATAGAGGAATATCTGAATCATCCCGAGGAGGCTGTGCGTATCGCGGCCAACGGCGTGGTGCGCCTCCAAGCGGAACTCTCTATGGAAAAACGCCTGGACTTGCTGCTCGATTTCATCACCGCGCAGCCCATGGGGCCTCGTAGTTTCCGGGGATTGCCCGAATCCGAAAAAGCGTTCCATGAGATTCTGCAATATGCATCCGCACAGACTGATTCTCAGCGCAAACACGCGCACAGCGCCATTCGAAAGGCAGCCAGGCGTTTTTCAAAACATCCAGGCATCATGATGTCGCGCGCGCAACTTGCCCTTCACGATTTCCAGCAGCGAGATTACACGGATAGCAACAGTGCCAACGCCGACGCCATGACAGTGGTAATCAGTTTCGCGAAAGCAGCCGGGTTTGACAGTGAATCCGTGCCGCTTTGGCTGAATATGGCGATGATTCATTATCTGGCCGGATTGCGTGATGCCGCGATAATCATTCTGGATATTGCCATGCGCTCCCAATCCATGGAATGGATCAGCGTGCTGATGGGCAAGATGAATGACCCCTATTATGCCCGCATCCGCGAAGACCTCGCCTTTGGCCGGCTTCGGATTGAACTGCTCTGGGCCATGGGGGCAACGGTCCGCGCAACCATCGCCTGCGATGAGGAGGATTATAAGCGCGTGCGCGCCTATGCGCGCCGCGCCATCAAGTGGGCGCCGGAAATTCCAACACCGCATTTTCTGCTGGCAACGGCGCACATGCGTTTGGGTAAACCCGCAGCAGCGCTGGAAGTCCTGGAAAAAAGCGCGGCGCTCAGTTCCTTCGATGCCAAACACCGCGCCCTGCACATTGATGTGCTCCGCGCCTTGGGCCGTATGGACGAAGCCCGCGCGCTTGCAGAGAAATCCCTGTGCATATTTCAAGCATTCCAAGGCGCGGAACAGGCGGTTGAACGATTCAAGGCAATCCTGGAAAGCCTTCAATTTTCCGGGGGCGCTGGCGTCCCCTCAGAACAGCGCAGCGCAGATAAAGACTGACACGGACGAACACGGACAAACACCGTAGCGCAGGCGTCCCGCGTGCACAAGTGTGTCCGGCAGCAGAACATCGGGCCGGTTTCTTCACGTCGCGTTGGACCGGTCGGGAAACAGCGCGCGAATGGATTCCGGGGTGGCGTGGACGGCATCGTAGAAGTCCTCGGCGCCGAGACCGCAGGCGATCGGGTCATAGGAACCGTAAACCGGGATTCCCGATGCCTCGGCAAAATCACGCAGGTATTGTTCCACTATCGGCAGGATGACGAAAGAGCGTTCGTTCACCAGCGCGTCATAAACAGAAGGGTGATAGGGGGGCAGGAAAAAGATTACCTGAATGCCGTCGTCACGCAGCGATGTGACAAATGCCTCGAAGATACGGCGCATGTCATCGTGGATGTGGTCAAAGTGCAGCAATTCGGGGGGATGTTGCAGCACATATCGCTTGGCGCGGCGTTCCACATCATCCAGATCGCGCAGCCGGCGGCTGAGTTCGTAGCGCAGGCTGCCGTCGGGACGCAGTAATTTCCGCGGCGTCGCCTCGTCCAGAATAAAAGCCGCGCGGGGACGTCCCCTGGTCAACAATACCGGAAGCGCATAGAGCGAAACCTGGAAATACGCGGGGGAGACTGCCTGTAGATATCGCGGATCCAGCCAGTCATGACACCAGTCTATGAGGCTGAAGGACGCCAAGCCCAGGCGTTGCATGGCGCGCCGATACTCACCGGCAAGGTAGAGGCGGTTGTCGGCGTGTGTGTTAAAGAAATGCGGGTCCACGCCGATCAGTACGCGCCGGGGTTTCAGCGCTTTTTCATGGAAGAGTTGATAATTCGCCACGATGTCGCGCAGGGTGGCGGCGGGCACGCTGGCATTGAAAAAACTTTGACCGGGGAAAAACTCCGAGGAAAGGGTCATCGTCCGGCTGGAACCCAAGGCCAGGACCTGCGGGGCTTCGGAGAGTTCCTGCACATAATAGCGCAACACCTGGCGGCTGTCTATGTCGCCTTCGGCAACCACGGCATAGCCCCGCGCAATATGCTGCGCAATCTCGCGCTTTTCCCGCGACGCGAAGACCCCTGCCGGGTCAACCAGCACGTTGGCCAGCACAACGCACAGGGGCACGGGCGCCAACAGGGCGATCTTGCATATGAACCGTCTGGTCACGCGCATCCCTCACTTATTCGCTAGAACTGGAAATAGACGAACGGCGATTCATCAAAGACGCCGAGGTAGAGAATGGCCAGAATAAACGCATAGTACATACACCAGCGCGCCCATACCGGATAACGCTGGATGCGAGGCGCAATGGGACCGTATTGTTGTACGGCCTCCACCCCAATCAATATCGCCAGAACGCTGACGGAAAGCCAGAATGTCTCGACCTTGGCCAGCCCCAGGGAGTAAACGAAATCACGGAAACGTCCGCCCTGAAAGAGGTCCAGCCATCCGGTGAAGAGACGGCGGTATATGGTGAAAGCGTCCTGCACATTGTGCGCACGGAAAAAGATTCCCACAAAACTGAAAACAAAGAAGGTGGCGATGGTCTGAAAAACTGCGTGAATTCGCGGAATTCGGTCCAACCCCATCCGCGCGGCGGCGGCGCGCCGCAGCGGTTGCGTCACCATGGAAACGCACAGCAACACGCCCGTGAGGGCGCCCCACAGGACAAAGGTCCAATTCGCGCCGTGCCACAGCCCGCAGATGGCAAATACGAAGACAACGTTCCGCATGGTGCGCACGACGCCGCCGCGGCTGCCGCCCATGGGGAAGAAAAGATAGTCGCGGAACCAGGTGGTGAGCGAGATGTGCCAGCGCCGCCAGAGTTCCGGCAGGGAACGGGCGAAGAAAGGCCGCTCGAAATTCGTCATCAGGCGCACGCCCATTACCTGGGCCGATCCGATCGCAATGTCGGAATAGCCGGAAAAATCGCAGTAGATTTGCCACGCGGCCATGATGGTTGCGATAGCGTAGGCCGGTCCCGCGTGGTTTTCGGGGTTCGCATACACAACGGCGACAATGCTTCCCAGGCGGTCCGCCACCACGACCTTCTTGAACAACCCCCACGCCATCAATTTCAGGCCGTCCGTTGCCTGCTGATAATCGAGATTATGTCGTGCCCGCAGTTGAGGGATCAGACGCCCCGCCCGCTCGATTGGCCCCGCCACCAATTGCGGGAAAAACGACACATAGAGCGCAAAGACCCAGGGATTGCGTTCCGCCGGAACCTGGCCCCGGTAAACATCCACCACATAGCCCACTGTCTGAAAGGTGTAAAACGAGATGCCGACCGGCAACAAAAGCCGCCAATCCGGCGTATGATAGGGAAGGGAAAATCGTTCAAAGATCCACTGCATCGAGTCGTTGAAGAAGTTGAAATACTTGAACAGGAAGAGGATGCCCAGATTTACGCACAGACCGGTGACGAAAAGGGCGCGACGAAGCCCGACGGACTTGGAACTTTCAATGCCGCGCGCCGCCGCATAACTGACAAAGGTCGAAAACAGCAGCAGGAAAACGTAGGAAGGCACCCACGCCATGTAGAACACATAACTTGCGAAAACGAGGAAGGGGACGCGATAGCGGTGGGGCAGGGCGAAATGGGTCGCCGCCATGACCGGGAAAAAGACCGCGAACTGGATTGAGTTGAACAGCATTTCGGCTGGAATCCTCGAACTTCTCGTGTCTTATCGGCGGCTCGAACAGATAAATGTCATATCCCGTCATTTCACGAGACCGGACAGTGGTTTGAAATCTTGTTTTTCCGGAGGGCACCGCACGCCATCGAACCCTTGCCCCACACGATGAGCGTATACCCTATCAGAATGCGCCCCCGCGTGGCAAGATTCGATCTCTTGTGGAGGCCCTTTCCCTGCAGCATTCTTCAAATATTCCGTTGTCATTCGCAAGAAACCGCCGGAGTCGGCATCAATGCAAAAACGGGCGTGTGGTGCTTGAATCTCGGAAGAAAAGGCGGTATGCTAGAAGAAATCGTGCGTGATGTGCGATCAGTGTTTGTTGCGGTTGGAGAACAGTAAAAAAACGAGAGGGTGATGTCGTGAAAAAGCAAATGTTGATGACAGGTATGGTGATGTTGGGTGTGGCGCTGCTTTTCGCCGGTTGTGTGACGGGTGAAAAGCCGGAGGACGCGGTGCAGAAGCAACTGGAGGCGTTCAAGGCGGGCATGCTGGCGGAAGACATTGACGCCATCATGGCACCGTTCTCCGAGTCGTTCTCACATTATGAGTGGGGCGACAAAGCGGGCGCACGCGATTTCATGAGCCAGGCGGTTGACATGGGTTACCTCGAAGGGCTTGAGGTGAACATCGAGAATGCCGAGAAGAAAATCGAGGGGGATACCGCGTCGGTGTATCCCATCGAACTGTCCGGTCCCTTCGGCTCGGTCACCCTGGAACTCATCTTCACCAAGGAAGCGGGCGGCTGGATGATCACGGGCTTGGACGCTTCGGGCATCTAAGCAACGCGCCTCAACAGTCTTATGAAGCAGCGGCGGGGAT
>CAZLII010000330.1:0-5734 GCA_964559065.1 uncultured Nitrospirales bacterium
ACACGCAAGAAAAGTTATGGAAAGGACAAAAAGCATGAAACACCTGCACTGCATCTCGCGAAAGATTCCAGCGCCCGCGCAATTCGAGTCCGTGCTGCAACTCGTCGGCCTGCTCCAAAGCCTCTTCGCCCTCTATGAGTATGTTTCACGACTCTTCGGCATACCGATCCCCCAGAAACCGCAACGGGAAGAGTGACTATTCTGGACCTGCGGGGTTCGGTGAGATGTATTGAGTTCGACCCATGAGCGGCATGCACCCAAGCATTATGGGGGCTTTAAGGCGCATTTCGGACGGACTTCATTGGCTGATATCTGTCCGTTGATGACGGTGGTCCACGCGATAGCGCAAACTACCGGCGACAAAGATACTGATCAGGGTGGCATAGATGATCGGCGTATCCCATGCATGATCTGGAGGCCCTGGAAGACCGGTGTTTTTGCCGATGGTTGATCTGAAGCAGCCCCTGCGGGGTTCTTCCTCGCCTTCGCCCTCACCCTCACCTTCGCCCTCGCCTTCACCTTCGCTCTCGCCTTCGCCCTCGCCTTCGCCTTCTCCTTCACCCTCGCCTTCACCTTCGCCTTCGCCTTCGCCTTCGCCCTCGCCTTCGCCCTCGCCTTCGCCCTCGCCTTCGCCTTCTCCTTCCCCTTCGGCGGGGATGTCCTTTTGAAGCAGGAAGGTGACAGTGGCAATCTGTCCTGCGGCCAGCGTTACCAGGCGCGTCTGGGATGCATAACCGGCAGCATTTGCCGTACACGAGTATGTTCCGGGATCGAGATTTGTAAACAGGAACAAACTGCTTGATCCGTCAAACATACCGGTGACGAAATCAATTTGCACCGATGGAGTCGCGCTCCGGGGAATTTCATTCCAGGTGTCCGCATCCAGCAATTCAACTGCGATCATCCCCCTCACAAGCGCCTTTCCAAGGTAGGGCTGGAAATCAACATCGCCGGGGTCATTGATCACACGGTCTTCAATCTCCGCATCTGTGTAGACGCCCCAGTCGTTGTACTCGGCCATGGTCAACGACGCACTGGCGTTGTTTACAAAGAACCCCGTGCTCATGCGGAATCGGTTGAATCCGGTCTCCTCAAGTTGGTCCCCTTCGCCCAGCATCGGGGTTTCGGACTCGCCGCCTTCTTTGCCTTCGGGCGCGCGAATAAAAATGGCGCCTTCCAGAATGTCCTGAAAAAGGTTCCGCGTAATGTTCACGCCGGAATCCACGGCATAGACGCCAAATTCCACGCGCCTGAGGATCGAATCGCGGACCACTGAGGCGGAAGACTCCGGTCCCGTGATGAAAACGCCGATGGCGCGCGGGCTGTTCAGCCCGTCAATCTCACAATCGGACACCGCAATGTCCGTATCCGTTACGCGCAGGAGGTCCACGATGGCAGAGACCGGCGCTGGCAATGTGATGGTGCAGGCGTTCAGGGCCGTTCCCCTGGCCGCATGCACGACATAATGCTCTTCCTCGGAGATGTCGAAATGGCGCAACACAGTGACGCCCGCGCCCGCGCCCTGAATGTGAACATAAGGGCGGAACACCACGCGTTCGTTATAAGTTCCAGCGCCCACGTGGAGCGTGATGGGGAAAGTCTCCGCGCCGTCGGGCATATTGCGCATGGCGAATGCGATAGTCCGCCAGGGATGTGCGGCGGAGCCATCTCCGGTTTCGTCGCTGCCTGTTACGTCCACGAAGAACTCCGACCATGGATCGGTATTATCGAGCGGGTCTGTGCCTCGTCGAAATTCCTCAAGGTTGCTCAGTCCGTCGCCGTCCGTATCGTCGGCGTCATCCTCCGGGTCTTCCGGGTCAAGACCATATTCAAGTTCGTACCAGTCCGGCAGCCCGCCGCCGTCCGTATCCTCGCCGAATTCATAAGCGCCGGCGTCAAACGCATTGTTTTGCGGGCGTGACTGCCTCTCGATATCCTCACCCAGCGTGCTTTCCCCGCAGAAATCAATGGAGGGCGAGTCCCAGTTCGGTTGTCCGGGCGGATCAAGGAGCCGGAAACGCGGGGAAGCATCCATATTGCCGTCGCCCGCATATCCGCCGGATATGAGCGTGCAGGAAACAGTTATCTCCGCATTGGACGCCGTGTGGGTGTTGACTGATATGCTCGGAAGCAAATGGCTCGACACAATCGAGTTGGCTATCTCAAAGCGGGTGGTGACATAGAGATCAGGCACGACGTGAACAGCGGCCACAATGTTCTCAGCCACCGTGCAATGCAGAAAGCCGGCATCGCTGCGCGTGCCGACGTACAGGGCGCCCATCATGCCGCCATTGCGCATGAACACGCTGTTTTCAGCGTACAATGAAACGCGGTCGTTGGCGGAAAGCGCGCCGCCTTCGTTATCCATGAAATAACTGCGGCGCACTGTGATGCTGCTGTTGTTTGCAGATACGGCATATTGGAATCTGTTGTCCCGGAATGCGCAGCCCTCCACGCTGAGCACAGGCCGCTGCGTGCCCGCGTTATTGGGGGCCGCATAGACAGCCGCGCCGAAGCCATAAGCGCTGTTCCCGGTAAAGACGCATTGCGACAGCGCAACTTCGCTCCGTGCGAGGTCCCCGCTCTTGACGTAGAGGCCCCCGCCGTTGTTGCTTGCGAAGTTTCCGCTGAACACGCAGTTGGAAAGCGTCAGTCGCGCATTCTCGATATACAACCCCGCACCGGTGACGCGCGAGGGCATGGCGTCCGCGCGGCCGCCCCGTATGGTGAAACCGTCGAGGCGGTTCTCCCCGGAAAGCCCATTGACAAGCGTCACCACGCGGTAAGCGTTGTCCAAGGTAATGCCCGATTCGTCGTTGTCATCAAGGTCGCCGCAGAGGATGGTCGCATTCTCTGCCGGATCACGCCCATCGCGGTGGACCTCGTTGCCGGCGAAGCCGCCGTAAACCGCCACACCATCCCGAAGTTGGAACGACGCCCGGCGCGGGTCCGGCTCATCATCTGACGCAGGACGGTATGTCCCTGCGGCAACCCATATCTCATCACCGGGCGCGGCCACGGCCAAGGCCGCATTCAGGTTGGCATATGCGGTGTCCCACCCCTGTCCATCCGCCTCTTCAGGAAGGCATGGGGTGTGCGCATCAACACGATATGTGTTTACGGCCGAGGAAGTGGCCGGTGCGAGAAGAATTAGCAGCAACACTTTCACCGCAAGTCGGAACATACTGATACCGAGAAATGGTTTTTCACCGGCCATCATTGGTGTTCTCCTTTTGTCCGATCTTGCATGCCGGGTTTATCTACAATAGGGCTGGTTTTTCGCCCAGTCAACCCCGCGCCGCAGCAGGCGAGCAGGGCGGCCAGGAGGGCGAGGACGGCCCAGTCGACGGCGGGCACCGCCACGCCCACGGTGATGTAGTTGTGGCGGATGATCATGTCGCTGTCCACGGCGTTTGTTACGGTCAGGGTCACCGTGTAAACGCCGGGGTCTTCGTAAACGTGGACCGGGTGCTGCACGTCGCCGATTTCCCCGTCCCCGAAGTTCCACGCCCAGTCGTCAATTTGCGAGGTGCCCGGGGTGCTCTGGTCGGTGAAGTGCACCGTCAGGGGTGCGGGTCCTTCCAGAGGCGCGGCGGTGAAGGCCGCCGTGGGTGCGATGCCCGGCAGCACCTGGATAAGGTCATATCGGGTCGTTGTGTGGCTGGTCACCGCTGTGGTTACGGTCAGGGAGACGCTATACACGCCCGGGTCAGCGTAAACATGGATTGGACTCGCCTGGGTATCGCTATCTCCGTCCCCGAAGTTCCATAACCAACTGGTGATAGGTTCCGCGCCCGGCTCTGATGTATCTTCAAATGCCACCAGGAGCGGCGCGTGCCCCGTCTCGGGCGTGGCCGTGAACGAAGCGGTCGGAGCGCCCACGACGATGTAACCCGCCTTGGTCTCACTGTCGCTGTTCATGGCCGCGTCGGTGATGCTCAGCGTCACGGCATATATGCCGGCGTTGGCGTAACTGTGCGGCGGCGGCGTTGGCCCGCTTACGGGCGCCGACCCATCGCCGAAGTCCCATTCCCAGTCCGTGATGGGCGTGCCGGACACCGGCGTGGACAGGTCGGTGAAGGTCACTTCGAGGGGCGGCATGCCCGCGCGCGGCGACGCCGTGAAGTTCGCCGTCGGCTTCGTGTGGTCAATCACCAGTGCCGTCGTGTCTTCGCTCTGACCGGGGTTCCCGGCAAGGTCCATACCGGAAACCACAATCGTGGCCGCACCAGCCGGGTCGCCGGCCTGAACGGTATAAGCGTACCCATAGTCCAAACCGCTGTGGCTGACATAATCGGCGGTCTTGTCGTTGACGGTGAGCGTCGGCAGGCCGTCAATCATTTCCGATGCGCGGAAATTGATTTCCACCGCCGCTCCCGCGCCTGCCGGACTCGGAGCCGCGACAATGTCAAGGAACTCGGGCGGCGTCGTGTCGTAGGTGACGCTGTTCTTGTCCCCGGTCGAGGCGGTGTTCCAGTTGCCCGCTTCGTCCTGGCATCGGTTCGCGGGAACCGTGACAATGACCGTGCCTTCCCCGTCAATCGCCGTGACTGTCACCGTGTACGCGTCGTCAGCGCCATCCACATCAAAGGCCACGCCGGAAGCCGTGCCGCCGATGGACACGCTCGCTTCATTGAAGCCGAATACCGGCTCCGTGAATATCACGTCAAAGGCAATGGGAAGGCTGTTTGTAAGGGCCGCTTGCGCGTCGGCGCGGGAGACGATGACCCCCGGACGTTCCGAATCGTAGGTCACCTCGGCATCCGAACCCGTGGAGGCTTCATTCGGCTCGTTCTCTGCGTCGTGTAATGCGCCGGCCGGGACCATTGGGGCAATCGTGCCGTCGGCGGACACGGCGGTCACTTCAAGGGTGCGGGCATTGCCTGACCCGTACACCGTGAAATTCGTCACTTCGGCCGTGCCGCCCATGACCACATGGGACGTGTTGAAGTCGGCAATGGACCTGCTGAATGTTATGTCAAATACTATGGGCAGGGTATTCGTAAGGGCATTCTGCCCCGCGGCCCGCGCCACGGTGACGGTAAAGGGCGATACCATGACGGTTCCCGACGGCCCCGCCGCCTCCGCCACATTGCCCGCGCCATCCACCGCCGTGCCCGCAACGAGGCTGATGCCGAGGGCGCCGTTCCCGTCAATGCCCGTGAGTGTCACGACCCGGACCGCAGCGCCTGAACCCGTCACCATGATATTCGCCGTGGGTTCGCCGCTCAGAATCACCTCCGCCGCACTCAGCGTGACGGCGCTCGCGCTTGAATACTGCACCGGGAAACTGACCGGACCGCGCAGCGTCTCATTTATGGACGGCGCGCCCAGCGTGACCATCGGCGGGGTGGTGTCCAGGGTTACGACATTGTCCATACTTATCGAAGCGAGCCAGTTTCCGGTCTCGGGAACTCTGAAGGCCAACGTGCCATCGCTTTCCGCGTCAAGCACGGTTAATGTGTAGTTCATCGGGCCGCCTGCTATCGCGTATGACGGATTGTCGGCAGTGCCGATATACGCAACATCGTCTGTGGTGAATTCAGTGACCGGCTCGCTGAAGGCGATGTCGTAGTGGATGGGAAAGGCGTTGACCGGGTCGGGCTGGCCCGCGCCCTGATTCAGGGTCACCGTGGGCCGGTCATCGGGGATGTACTGCACTTCGCGGCCCATGTAGGTGGTCTCGGCGTTGGGGTTGCCCGCCGCGTCCTGCGCGGCCCCGGCCTGGAGTATG
>CAZLII010000331.1:0-5726 GCA_964559065.1 uncultured Nitrospirales bacterium
GCGCCGAACAGACGGCGCACTCCAGATAATAAAAGAGCCTGACATATCAGTATTCAATGACGGGCTTACGTACAACAGAAATGGAGACCTGCGGTCGTATCCGTGGCGCGGTCGGGAAACCGGCCAATCCTGCGTCTGCCCTGCTGGTGAAAGGCGTTGGGTTTCGGGCATACTGCGGGCCGTTCTATGCTGAAAGACGGGGTGGGCGCGATGCGGTTTTCCTTTCTTGCATGTCGGCGGGGATATCGGCTTGGCGTGGCAGCGGCGATTGTCATCGCGTTGCCGACGCTGGGCTTCGGTTTTTTTGTTGACGATTACTGGCACCTGATGAAAATTGAACGCGGCGGGCCGCTGTCGGCGCGTCTGGAGACCTTCGCGTTTGGGATGGGCGACCCCGAACACATCATGGCGGAGATGAGGACGGGGCCGTATCCGTGGTTCATGGATAGGGAATTCAAGGCGCGCTTCTTCCGACCGCTGGCCGGCGCGCTGATGGTCTTCGACCGTGCGCTTTTCGGGCGTTGCGCACCGGCCTATCATCTGCATTCCATTCTGTGGCATGCCCTGTTGGCGTTGGGGGCGATGCTGGTCCTGCGGCGCGCGTTTTCGCCCGCCTTGGGCGTGCTGGCGTTGTTCCTTTTTGTGCTCGACGAATCCCACGCCTTTCCCGTGGCGTGGTGGTCCAACCGCAACGCGGTGACGGCGACGGCATTCGGTTTCCTGGGCGTGGCGGCGCATCTGCGCTGGCGGGAAGAGGGTTGGCGGCCCGGCCTGCCGCTGTCGCTGGCCGCATTTGCGGCGGGATTGCTGTCGGCGGAGATCGGCCTGGGCGCACTCGCTTATGTATTGGCGTATGAACTTTTCGGGGCGCGCGGCGGCGCGCGGCGGCGCGCTTATTGCCTGTTGCCTGCGGCGCTGCTGGCCATCGGCTATGTGCTTTTCTATAAGTGGGGCGGCTACGGCGCGAGCGATTCCGGCCTATACCTTGACCCACTGTCTGGACCTCTAGGCTATCTGTCGGCGGCCCCCCAGCGCTTTCTGGCGCTGATGAGCGCGCAGTTCTTCGCGTTGCCTGTCGAGGCGGCGATTATCCATCCGCCGCTGATGGTGGTCTTTGTCGTGGCGGGGGCCGTCGCATTGGGCGTTGTTGCGGCGGCGCTGTGGCATCTGTGGCCGCGCCTGGAAGAACAGGAACGCCGCGCCTTGGGCTGGCTGATTCCCGGCGCGCTGCTGGCGACGTTGCCGGCATTGGCCGCGATTGTCACCTCGCGCGTGTTGCTGCCGGCGTCACTGGGGGGCGCGGCGGTGATTGCCGCGATCATCGCGCATGCGTGGCGCGCAGGACCGGTGGGCATTGCGCGGCCCCTGCGCGGCTTGATGTGGTTTTTTATCGCCGCGCACCTGGTGGTCGCGGCGCTGTCCTGGCCGCTTCAGGTCGCGGCGATGCGCGGCGTCAGCGAGGCGCTGTGCCGTATCATGCGCAACGCAGAGATAGACGAGACCGATATTGAGGAACGCCGGATTGTGATTGTGAACGCCCCGGACCCCTTCACCGGCATGTATGGGTTGATGCTGCGCCATTTCGACGGCAAGCCGCCGCCCCGCGCGTGGTGGACTCTGTCCATCGCGCCGTTTGATCACCGCCTGACGCGCACCGCCGAACGCACAATGGAACTGGAAATCGTAAACGGGCAGATGATGACGGGAACATTTGAGCGCCTCTTCCGCAGCGCCCACAGGCCGTTGCGTCCCGGCGATGCGCAGGACTTGGCCGGCCTTGTCGTCACCGTGCTGGATGTCGCCGATCAGGGGCCGACCCGCATCCGGCTGGAATTCGCCGAGCCGCCGGAAAGCGACGTGTACCAGATCATCGCCTTTCAGGACCGCGCGTTCCGCAGGCTGATTCCGCCTCCCATCGGCGAAAGCGTGACCATACCGTTCCGGTTTCCGTGAAATTCGCAACATTTTAGCCGACTGGCCTAACCTTTGGAATCAACACACATAACGCTTTCTTTTCGTCATTGCGAGCGAAGCGGCGCACAGCACCGCTGAGCGAATCTGAGGCGCACTTGGTATCCAGATCGCCGCGCTACGCTTCGCTTCGCTCGCAATGACAGGGTTATGCATAGTGATTACTTCAGTCGGCTAAGATGTTATTGAAATTCAAATTCAGGGAAGAGACACGGCATCACTTCCCCGGAACAGGACCTTGCGGCGGACATCCTCGACGGTGAGGTAGACGGAGGGAACAATGATGAGGGTGATCACGGTGGCGAAGAGGATGCCGAAGCCCAGGGAGAGCGCCATGGGGATGAGGAACTTGGCTTGCCGGGAGGTCTCAAAGATCATCGGCGCGAGGCCGCCGAAGGTGGTGAGCGAGGTCAGGATGACGGGCCGGAAACGCTGAATGGCGGCGGCGTGAATGGCGTCGCGACAGGAGAATCCGTCCTGGCGTTCGCGGCGGTTGGCGAAATCAATCAGGACGAGGGAGTCGTTCACCACGATGCCGGACAGCGCGACGATGCCGAACATGCTGGGGATACACAGGTCGTAGCCCATGATGAGATGGCCCAGGAAAGCGCCGACGATGCCGAAGGGCACGCTGAGCATGACGACAAATGGCTGGGTGTAACTGCGGAAAGGAATGGCGAGCATGGCGTAGATGGCCAGGAGGGCCAGGGCGAAGGTGACGCGGAGGCTGCCCATGCTCTCGCGAATGTCGGCCTGGTGCCCCTCGAAACTGTAAGCGAGGCCGGAATACTGGCGCATCATTTGCGGCATCACCGTGGTGCGCAGGTCGGCCAGCACTTCGCCCGCGCGGCTGCGCGGCGTGATGTCGGCGGAGACCTGCACGATTCGGCGTCCGTTACGGCGGTCAATGGTGGTGTAGGCACGGCCGCGGCTGAGTTCGGCGATTTCGCGGAAGGGGACATATGCGCCGCCCGGGGTGCGGACGAGCAGATCGTTGATGGTCTGCTCGGTGCGGCGGTCCTCCAAGGGGAGGCGCACCATGATCTTCAGTTCATTGCGTCCGCGCTGTTGCCGCAGCACCTCCGCGCCGTAGAAGGCGTGGCGCACCTGACGCGCCACTTCCCGCGCGGTCAGGCCGAGACTGCGGCCTTCGGGCTTGATGGTGAAATTCAGTTGCTGCTTGCCGGGCCGGAAGCCGTCGTCAACATCCTCAACGCCTGGATAAGTGGCGAGCGTGGCGGCCAGCGCGTCACTGCTTTCCTCAAGCACGTCCATTTCCCGGTGGGTCAGTTCGACCGTGATGGGCCGCCCGCGTCCGCCCGGTCCGCCGGTGTCCGAGGCGAAACGCATGAACTCCACGCCGGGCACTTCGCCCACCGCTTCGCGCCAGCGCCGGGTGAAGGCATCGGTGCTCATGATGGCGTTTCGGATTTTCGGTTCCGCCAATTCGGCGCGGACGCGGCCCGTGTGCCCGCCGCCGATGCCGATGTCCGTGATCAAAGCCTTCAGCAAATATGGATGACCGGTTTCCTCTGCGATTTCCCGCGCTCTTTGTTCCATTAACTGCACAATCGCATCGGTGCGTTCCACCGGCGCGCCGTAGGGGAGCATGACTTGCCCGTCGGCATAATCCGACTCGACAATAGGGAAGAGTTGAAAACCCATCCGTCCGCTTAGGGCATAGGACAAAGTCAGGGCGAGCACCGCCAGCGATGACGCAATGGTGATGTAGCGGTGGCGCATCGTGAGAGAAAGGAACGGTCCATACCGTTCTCTGACCCACCTCGCGAATGCGTGGCTGAAACCCTGCTGCCGCCTGTGCAGCCAGCCGCGCACGCCGCGCGGACGCCGTTCTTTCTGGTGGCCAAGATGCGCGGGCAGGATCAACAGGCTTTCGACGAGGGAGACGGCGAATGCGATGCACACCACCACGGGGATCATCTGAAAGGTCTTGCCCACCGTGCCGGGAATGAAGTAAATCGGCATGAACGCGACGATGTTGGTCAGGATGCTGAAGGTGACGGGGATGGTCACCTCCCGCGCGCCATGAATGGCCGCCTGCATCAAGGACATCCCCTCCTGGCGATAGTGGTAGATGTTCTCGCCGACGACAATGGCGTCGTCCACGACAATGCCCAGGGCGACAATAAAGGCGAAGAGGGACATCATGTTGATGGTGACATCCGCGTAGGGCAGGAAGAGGAAGGATCCAAGAAAGGAAATGGGGATGCCCATCATCACCCAGAAGGCGAGGCGGGCTTCCAGAAAGATGCCGAGGAGGAGCAGTACCAGGATAAGTCCAAGCAGTCCGTTTTTCACCAGCAGCGTCGCCCGTTGCCGGTAGGTCTCAGACCGATCATTGATGATGGCCGTCTGAATGCCGGGCGGCAGATGCGCTTCGAAGGCCTCCAATTCCTCCTTGACGGCATTGGCCACCTGGATGGGGGTTTCGTCGCCGACACGGTACACATCGAGCAGAACGGCTCTTTGGCCGTCGTAACGCGCGTAGCGGTCGGTGTCCGCGAAACTGTCTTCAATCTCGGCGATGTCGCGCAGGAAGACCTTGGATCCGTCGGCGGTGGTAATGACCGGCAGTTCCGCGAATTGCCGACCGTATTCGCGGCGCTCGGTGAGCCGGATTAGCACTTCGCCGGCATCGGTCTTGAGTCCGCCGCCGGGGATTTCCAGGGCGGCGCTTTGCAGGCGCGCCGCTATCTCGCCGAGGGTCAGCCCATAGCGACGAAGCGTTTCCTGCGATATCTCGATGCCGATTTCAAGCGGTGGCACGCCGCCCAAATCCACGAGCGTGATTTCGGGCGATTGCACCAGCGCATCGCGCAGTTGCTCACCCAGTTGGTGCAGGGTGGTTTCGGGCGCATCGCCGTAGAGCACGACCGTCAAGACGCCGCGCCGCATCTGGTCAATGCGGACTTCCGGTTCTTCCGCGTCCAGGGGAAAGGTGACGATGCGGTCCACTTCGCTCTTGATTTCCTGGGCGAGTCGCTGCAGGTCGGCGCCGGACAAAGCCTCGACGGTGACCGTGCCCCGGCCTTCCCGCGCCACCGACACCACTTCGTACACGCCTTCAAGCCCCCGCACCGATTCCTCTATCGCCAGGATAATGCCGCTTTCCACTTCCTCCGGACTGGCCCCCGGATAGACCACGCTGACCGACACGGTGTCAAGCGATACGTCGGGAAAAACCTCCTGCTTGATGTGCAGCAGCGAGATAAAGCCGCCCACGAGACAGATCAGCATGAGGAGGTTGGCGGCCACCCCATGCCGGGCCATCCAGGCGACCGGGCCGCGATGGGTTTCCGATGTGGGCGCATTGCTCATGGCGCATTCGCCTCCCGGCCTCTGCGGCCTTCGGAGGGCCTTTGGCCGGGGTCAGCGCCCGTGCGCAGCAGCATGCCCTGTACGGGCGACGCCAAGTCGCTCGTGACCAGAAGATCACCGTTGGCCAGGCCCTCGCCGACAAGCACGTGCTCGTTGTCACCCCACACAACCTGCACCGGTCGGATATCCAGCGTTTTGTCCGGCAGCATCACCCAGACCTTGTCTCCTTCCCGCAGGGCCGGCCGGGGTAGGCGCACCATATCCGGCACTTCCCGGCCTTCAATCTCAGTTCGCACAAAAGACCCGAACAGCAAAGGCCGGCGGGCGTTCTCCGGAGCGCCCAAATCCATCGGGTCGTCCACGCGCACCAGCAGCCGCGCCATGCGGCCCTGGGGTTCGAGATCGAAGAGCAGGCG
>CAZLII010000332.1:0-5726 GCA_964559065.1 uncultured Nitrospirales bacterium
GGAGACGCTGAAATCGCCCTGCAATTCTGGCTCAAAGCGCAAGGCAGGCGTCGCCCTTCCCTGCTCGTCGAGGGGAGCCGCGATATCCTCATCAAAATAGACGACGATGCGTCCCTCAAACACCTCGCCCGGCGGCGGATAGACCGCAATGATGCGCAGGGGATTTTCGCCGTCCTCGGAATCGAATCCGTCAGAGGCGTCGCCATTGAATTCGTCCTCGGAAAATACCTCGACTCCGATCTCCTCCGTTTCGACCTCCTGTGCCCCTACGTGGAATACAAGATAATACCCGCCCAAGAGCAGGAGAGTTGGCGCGATGATTAACCAACGCCCTGAAAGCATCCGAAGCACTGTGTTCATGAGAAACGCTCCCTTGCAAATACCTGGACCTCTTTTCGATGTACTTGTCAACGACCGTCACTGCATTGATACGCGGCAACGACAAAATGTTTCCAGCCACCGACAAGGTGGCATTTTATCACACGGGTGAGAGAGTCAACTGGAAGGGGAATGAGGGCGACCATGCGTTGCAAATTCGGAGAGGACGGCTTTTTTTGTCCGTTCCCGGATGTGCGCAAGAAAAGGATGGCGCCCCGACCGCGAATCGAACGCGGGTCTAATCCTTAGGAGGGACTTGTTCTATCCACTGAACTATCGGGGCGGGAGATGACAGCATGATAGTTGGCATTCGCTTTGACGGTCTCATTCATACATGCCTTGATATCCTAAAGTCAACCCAACACATGTAATTCTTGACAAGAATAAAAAAAACTCATACACTCATAGTAGTGGTTACGACACGGTGATGAAACGGGACTGTGTGTCGCTTCAATGGAAACTCCGGAGTCTTAGCGCGGGAGATTAAGGGTAGTGTCGGAAGACAAACCGGTTCAAGAGCAGGAATCCCAGTCCCGGGGGAAGAAACCGCCATTTTCCAAGACATACGATCTGCGCCTGAGCGAAGACCGGATGAATCTGTTTATTGATTGCACCATAACGCCGGAAACCAAAGATGTCGTGATAACCGAGGTGTGTGCGGAACTGATAGCCATGGGGATCCGCGAGGATGAATACATCACTAGCGCGTCCCAGCGCCTTTCAGAATTGGTGGAACAAGGCCCTGAGATCGCCCATTACCTTCTTTTGCAGGGACGCCCCCCCACTCCGCCAAAGCACGGCGAGATTATCTGGGCGCAGGAGTTTTTTGCGAAGGGCTTTGAAATTGACCCGATAACAGGAGCGGCGGATTATCGGCGCAAGTTGGCCAAATTGTCCGTCGTCGAGGGGCAATTGCTGGCGACGGTGATACCGCCTGTGCCCGGAGAAAACGGTCGTGATCTCCTGGGTAGAAACGTCCCTGCGGAGAAGGCGCGCCGCGCCATTGTCAGGGCGGGCGGTAATGTGCGGCGCCACGAAGAAGATGACACGTTTTATGCCACGCGGGACGGGCGCGTCCGGTTCGTGGGCGGCGTGCTCAACGTGGATGACGTTTTCGTGATTTCCGGCAGCGTTGATTTGAAGACGGGGCATATCAAGCATCCAGGCGCGCTCATTGTAGAGCATAACATTGAATCCGAAGGGCAGGTGGACACGGAGGGGGATATTGAGGTCCACGGCTATGTCGAGAATGCGCAGGTCAAAACAGAGGGCAACCTCTCGGTGCAAGGCGGCATCACCGGCAGCCGTCTGATCATCGCGGGCAGTCTTCATGCGAAATATCTCCAGAACTGCTACGTGGAAGCCGGGGGCGATGTTTTTGTTGACAGAGAGATTGACCAATCAGAAATCAGGACTTGCGGCTGGGTCTATGTGCTGAAGGGGCGCATCGTCGGTGGGAATGTCACGGCCCTCGGCGGCATTGAAACGGATCAGATCGGCAGCGACGCATACATCCGCACCACGCTGATTGCCGGCGAAGATTACACCTTGCGCGATCGCCTGGCCGAGAAAGAACGCGAAGTGGAAACCCGAAAAGAGACGCTGGCGCGCATCGTCGAGCGCGTGGAGCCGCTCAGAGAACGTGGTAGAGCGTTGACGCCGAGGATGCGCGAATCGCTTGGACAACTGCAGGAGGAGGCGGCGAAAATTAGGAAGGCCATACAGGTAATTGAAGATGAAATGGAGGAAATGCGCGCGGATTCAAAGGCGCGCGCCAGATGCGAAGTGGTGGCCCGTCGCCTGCTCCTCCCCGATGCGTTCATTCATTGTGCGCCACTGTCCATTCTGGTCAAAGACACTGTCGAAGGGCCGATCAAAGCGGCGATCCGCGACGGCAAACTGGTGCTGATTAAGATGCGGTCGCATTCCTGAACAGTAATTTGGGGGCCGGATGCTTGTTTCCGGGGCGGCGCGCAGCCGCCCCGGAACATTGTCGGCGTTAATGATGATGATGCCCGCCGTGCGAGGCTTCGTGCACGATGATGCCGCCGCCGTTCACAGGGAACAGATTGCCCCTGTTCAGGTGGCCGCCGCCCGGCACAAAGCGCAGAAACGCGACATGCCCATCCATGTACAGCACATTGCAGCCGCCGGGCACATGGTTGAAATGCGCGGGATCATCGTCCGCGATTTCATCCCACATGATGGGCAGGCTGGACTGGGCCGCCGCTGTCGCCGCAGGGTTGTTGATGTCGGTGATCAGGAAACGTTCTATCCCTTCCCGCAAGCGGTAGGCCATGCCCAAGGGACCCATGTTCCAGTCCCTGTCTGCGGCGGCAATGGCCATATCACGGGTATTCGACGGATGGGTGATTGCCTCGACTTTTTCGTCCAGCGCCGCCTCGAACAACTCAAAATCGGCGTCCGCCTGAAACAGCGCCGGGTCAACCGCCCAACCCAGATAGCAATAGGGATGTTCATACACTTCGCACGGCTCCACCACCCCGTTGCCGACCGTCGGAACGCCATTCAGAACCATCCGGCCTTCTTCATGGGCTTCCTGCCAGGTTGTGGCGGGATTGTTGCCTTGGTCCCACATCCCCTCGGCGGTGGCCGCAAACGGCGAACTGGGGCAAATCAGCACGTTGAAGTCGGTCAGATACTCCGGATACAGCGTTTCCATATCCGGTATCGTCGCCAGGCCAATGGTCGGCGACCCGTCGCAATTGACCGCTTTCAGGTGCGGATATCGCTCCCCTTTCGCCTCGTTGGCGTACATCTTGAACACCAGGCCCATCTGCTTGAGGTTGTTTTGGCATGAGGAACGCCGGGCCGATTCGCGCGCGCGCGCCAGCGCAGGAAGCAATATCGCCGCCAAGATGCCGATAATGGCAATTACGACAAGCAATTCAATTAAGGTAAATCCATGTCTTCTCATGAATAAATAACCTCCCCACCCGGACCGACCTGCATCCAGGGCCGGCCCCGGCGTTTCAGGAACAGCACACAGCAATTATTGAAATGATGGCAGGAGATCAGACGGAGAGGGGCGGGCCGCGAAGCCGCTCGCGCCGCCAAAGGCGAAGGGAGGGAATGGAAAAAATGGCTTGCAGTGGTGCAGCCACAACAAGCAAAAACACGACAAGCGCCTGGCTTACGCCACAGGCCGTAATGCTGCCCATGAGCAGGCACAGAAGACATGATTGCCCCCATGCGTCGCTGCAGTCGTGGTGATGAAAGACACCGTGCAGCGCTTCGCACAACCAGAGTACCGCCAGAAGAATCGCCAGCAGACGAAACAGCCGACCGCGCATATGAGACCCTGGCAAACGCATGCGTATGTTCCTGAGGGGGCCGATATGGCCCGAACCAGACCTGATTAAATGATAATCAATTCTCAATATCTTGTCAAGATATGGTGCGGCTGTACTGATTCCAAAGGATTTCGGAAGAGAAAGGGCAATGAATCAGGCACGTCAAGACGACATTGCCGGGGTCGATTTTGCTCAAAATGACGGGGGGATTACCTCGTTACACCGCTCCTGTGATGTAACGCACCTCCGCTGCGCTCCCGCGCTGAAACGTTGTTGCAGCCGTTCTCCAGACCGTCCCTTGGAAACGCTCCAGAGTTTCAGATTGGAAATGACGCGGAGGTTCCGTTTGCTGTATCATCGCTATATGGACTGGCGTAGCGCAGACGATGCGCGACAGGCTGAAGCCTGGACTCCAGAACGGTGCAGCGCGGCAGGCTGAAGCCTGTACTCTGGAATGGTGCAAGAAGGGAAAGGAGAGACATGGTCAAACTCAGCGCGGTGGAAGCATCTGTGGTAGAGGAAATGCGGGGTCGCCGGCCCGATTTGGAGGCCTGCGTGCCGGACCTGCTGGCGCTGGAAGGCGCGCTGGTCCGCTGTTATGACGCGGGGGGGTGTCTTTTCACGTGCGGCAACGGCGGGTCGCACACCGACGCGATTCATATTGTCGGCGAGTTGTGCAAGAGTTTCGAGCGGCAACGCCCCCTGCCCGGCGACTTCGCGGACTGCCTGCGCGGCCTGCCCTTCGGGGAGGATTTGGCGCGGCATCTTGAGGCGGGGCTGCCCGCCGTGGCGCTGGGTTGCAATGGCGCGCTCAAGACCGCCGTGGAGAATGATTCTCCATTGCGCGACATGGCCTTCGCCCAGGAACTGAACGCGCTCATGCGCCCGGGGGATGTGCTGCTCGCCTTGTCCACCTCCGGCAACGCGGCCAACTGCATCATGGCGATGTCTGTGGCCAGGGCGAAAGGCGGCACCGTGGCGGCGTTGACCGGTCCGAACGGCGGAAAAATGGCCGGTTATGCGGATATTGCGCTGAAGACCCCCGGCGACACGACCAAAGTGGTGCAGGAAGCCCATATTGTGCTGTGGCACACCCTGTGTTGCTTGGTCGAGGCGCATTATTTCCCCGTGCGGCGACACTGAACGAAGACATTTCCCAGAACGGGCATAAAATAAAACGGCCCAACAACAGGTTCGGGAGGATGGAAGAAGTGGCGTTTTTTTCTCTTGTTTTCCCGGAGGAAATATGCTAGTCTTATAATAGATTTTTGGTATTTTGCATAGAAATACATACGTGAGGTAATGATTATGAGGAGCGCGCAGGGAGAGGGCCTTCTGTAATTGACACAATGGGGTGGACAATAAGCATACAATCTTGAAAAAGTGAAACGTGTACAGACGAAGGAGCGCCAAGGTATCGGTAAAGAACAGGTGTTGGATGAGAGCGTGTAATTGTCGCTTCGAGGGAAGAAATTCCACGGTACATGAGAAAAAGAGCGTGGCATTGCGGAGCGATTGCAGGTTGGGGCAGAAATCCTATACTAAAGAAGGAGTGTAGAGAAGATGAATACGAGAATGTTGGCTGCAGTAGCGGTGGCTGTGTTGCTGGCATGCAACGCATCGGCCATAGTCTATGTGGACAGGAATGCCACGGGACCTGAGGACGGCGCGTCTTGGGCCACGGCGTTTCGCACCATCCAGGCAGGTATCAACGCCGCGGCGGCGTTGCCCGGCGGCGACGAAGTCTGGGTGGCCCAAGGCGTGTACAACGAAGTCAGAACTGAAGCATGGGGGGATTCGGGGGTGGCCGGGTCGCTCGTTTTGAAGGACAATGTCCAACTCTACGGCGGCTTCCGGGGCACGGAAACCCTTCGCACAAGGCGGAGCGTCTATGATCACGGCGCGAGTCGGCCCAGGACCATCATTGACGGGTCGGTATCGCGCGCCGGTTCGCCTGCCTACCATGTAGTGGTCATAGGAACCGCCACCGCCCCGAATGTGAATGTCCGGCTCGACGGGTTTGGTATCACTGGG
>CAZLII010000333.1:0-5696 GCA_964559065.1 uncultured Nitrospirales bacterium
GCGGACACATCAACATGAAAATTCGGATACCGGTCAAGGCGTTCGGCCAGGGCGTCGAGATCATGTTCCA
Source organism: uncultured Nitrospirales bacterium (assembly GCA_964559065.1). GTDB lineage: Bacteria > Hydrogenedentota > Hydrogenedentia > Hydrogenedentales > CAILVY01 > CALEDJ01. The sequence continues at coordinate 71 of CAZLII010000333.1, forward strand.
GACTCCCCAGGTGCGCCCCTATCACCACCAAGTTCGGATGCTTTGCCAGGATGTTGTCCCTTGCGGCAATGATCCGGGCATGGCTCGGAAATCCTTCGCGCCCGTGGACGTGCCACTCGGGATTGTTTGAATAGTAGTTGAAATGCGGGCTGGATGAATCAAGCGGCAACCAGGCGTCAATGGGGTCCGCCAGATGCGCCAGCAGGGGTTTGCCCTGTTGGGCCAGATGCGCATAAATCGGGTCGAATACGGGATCATCCGGCATCAGGTAATCGCCCTTGGGCGTTTTCTCCTGCATGCCGGCCTCTTTCCAAATCTTCACCATCAAAGCGCCGGACGCGAAGGTCTTGTCCAGCCAGGCATTGACCTGTTCCGCATAATCAGGCTCGTTTCGCCGGGTCAGGTCGAACGTCGAAGCATAGGAAAAGGTGGGCTGATATTTTCGGGACAGCATCGCGGCAAGAAACTGCGCCCCATTGAGCAGCGCGGGTTGCGTCTGGTAAAAGCAGATATTCACGGCGCGCATGTTGATTCGCTGCAACATCTCGACGAAACGGGGCATATCGTCGAAATAGTGGGCATGCGCGTCTATCTTGGGCATTTCCTCGAAGGTCGGCGCTCCCGAAGGCGCTGATTCGCTGTCCACAACAGCCGTCGCCAATACGAACACCATGGCCACGCTGCTTATCATTATTCGCTACTCCTCCTTTTCCCGAAAACATCAATGCAAAGACTACCGCCCGATATCTTCATGAAGCACCGCCGCAAAGCGTATCATGATTGGGTTGAATTGATCACCTGGAACCCACTGGGGTCAAAAGATCATATCCGCGCGCTTGCGAATTCACGTTCGATGCGCTACGATGCAGCCGTGACGGGTCCCGGCCTGGAAGATACGCCATGCGGAAACTGATCATTCAAATTCCCTGCTATAACGAGGAAAAGACGCTCGGCATGACGATTGACGCGCTGCCGCGCGAAGTGCCCGGCATGGATGTCGTCGAAATCCTGGTCGTTGACGATGGGTCCACGGATCGCACCGCCGAGGTCGCCCAAGAACACGGCGCGCATCACGTCGTTCGCATCCAGCGCAATCGCGGCCTTGCGCGCGCCTTTATCATCGGCCTGGACTACTGCATCAAGTGCGGGGCGGACATCATCGTCAACACCGACGCGGACAACCAGTACAACGCCGATGACATCCCCGCCCTGATCGCCCCGATTCTGACCGGCGAGGCGGAGATCGTCGTCGGGGCGCGGCCCATTGCCGAGATTCAGCACTTCTCCCCAATCAAGAAACTGCTCCAGCGCGTCGGCTCCGCCGTGGTCCGCATGGCCAGCGGCACCAGCATCCCCGACGCGCCCAGCGGCTTCCGCGCGATGACCCGCGAGGCCGCCATGCGTCTCAACGTCTTCGGCGACTACACCTACACCCTCGAAACCATCATCCAGGCCGGGCGCAAGAACATGGCCATCACCTCGGTGCCCGTGCGCACCAACCCCTACGCGCGTCCCTCCCGGCTGGTCTCCAGCATCCCGCGCTATATCCAGCGGTCGCTGTTCACCATCGTGCGCATTTTCATGACTTATCGCCCCTTCCGTTTCTTCGCCGGACAGGGCATCATCTGTATCGCCATCGGTCTGATCCCCAGTATCCGATTTCTGTATTTCTACATCAATGGCGCGGGCAGCGGGCATATTCAGTCCCTGCTCTTCGGCGTGCTGTTTCTGGGGTTGGGCGCCGCGCTTATTGTCATCGGCCTGGTAGCGGACCTGATCGGCGTCAACCGCATGCTGCTCGAAGACATCCGCTGGCGCGTGCGCGAGATGGAGTATCGCGATCACGCGCGGCGTTCCGACCGCTGATCCTCCATGCACCTCTTCACCGCCGCCGCGATCCCCCGCAAGTCCCATCGCATCCGGTCATCCCCGGACACCACCATGTCCGCATGGGCGCGTGTCGGTTCCACCCAGCGTTCATGCATTGGACGCGCCTGCGCGAGATACTGTCGCACGACGCTCTCAGGCGTGCGGCCCCGTTCCGCGATGTCGCGCGTCAGACGTCGGATGAAACGCAAATCGGCGGGCGCGTCCACGAAGATTTTCAGGGCCATCAGCGCCCGCAATCCCGGATGCCCCAACACATGCAACCCCTCCACGATCATCACCTGGGCCGACGCGATTCGCCGGGTCTCGCCCGTGCGCAGGTGCCGCGTGAAATCATAGACCGGCGCCGACACGGCCCGTCCCGCCAGCAATGCCCGAACCTGCCGCGCCAGCAACGCCATCTCCACCGCGCGCGGATTGTCAAAATTCACCCGCGCACGCGCCGCCGGCGTCCTGTCCGACAAGTCCCGGTAATACCAGTCCTGCTCCACCACCACCGCACCCCCCAGCCGCGCCGCAAGCGCCTGCGCCAACGTGCTCTTCCCCGCCCCCGTTCCCCCGGCAATCCCCACGCATATTGGCATGCTTCGCTCTCCTTCCCGGCTATTGTTTCCCATGACGCGCACGTTCTGTCGGATAAGTCGGACGAGTCGGACAAGTCGGACAAGTCGGACAAGTCGGACGAGTCGGACGAGTCGGACGAGTCGGACCGGTTCCAGAAGGCGGATAGCGCAAACTGACCCGATTGCTCCGATCGGTCGGACTGGTCCGACTTGTCTGACTGGTCCGACTTGTCTGACTCCAATTGTTCATCACACCTCCCACATTCCGCTGGGAACGCGCGCCTACCGCCCGCAAATCACTGCTATGTGTCGAGTGGCTGCACTGGTTCTTCAAAGTAACGGTGGAAAGCCCTGGGCAGGGCGCGGTAGTCCAGTCCTTCCACTTCGGGGTTGAGGTCGCGGCCATTATACGTATTCCAGAAGAGTGCGGTCCGGTCGCGGAGCGCGCCGGCGGCGGCATCGGCGAGCAGCGCGGCGAGGGCCTTGCCGGTATAGGTGCCCTCAAGACGGAGTCCGGCGCAGTCGCGGGCGCGTTGCACGGCGGCGACGGATTCCGGGGTATAAACAGCGTAGCCGGGCCCCAGGAAATCGTCACGGAGTTCAAAGCGGTCTTCAGGAAACGGGATGCGCGGGAACGCGGGGTCGGCGGTACAGAGCAGCGCATTGGTTTCGGCGAAAAGTTTGCGGGCCTTTTCCGGGGTGGTATAAGGCGGCGCGGTGACGCGCACGGCGATGATGCACGCGGGAAGGCCGGCCGCGCACACGCCCAGCAGCAGTCCGACGACGGTGCCCATGGTGCCGGAAGCGGCGTAGATGCAATCAGGCGACGGTAAAATCCCCGCGTCCACCTGTTCCTTCAATTCAAAGGCGGCATTCACGAAGGCGGCGGCCCCCAACGCCGAGGAGCCGCCGGGGGGGATGATCATCGGGGCGCATCCGTCGCGCAGGCGCCGTTTGATTTGCACGCGGATCAATCCGAGCGCCACGCCGCGCCGTCCGGCGTAGTGATGCAGTTCCGCCCCCGACTTCATCGCCATGAGCAGATTGCGGCGCACGGACCGCGCATTCACCTGGGGAACGAGCATGGACACGCAGTCCATGCCGAGCCGGCGCGCACAGATTGCGGTAGCCAGCGCGTGATTCGACCCCGCCGCGCCGAAAGTGATGACCGTCTTGACCCCATCCGCCTGCGCGCGGCCCAGCAGCAATTCCAACTTGCGCACTTTGTTGCCGCCGTAATACGCGGCGGTCTGGTCGTCCCGCTTCACATACACGCTGTCGGCGTCGATCCCCTCAAGTTTTTCCACGGGCGTGGGCAGTTCGGCGAGCACGGCGCGGGACAGGGCGTCACGCATCGCGGGGAACGACCGAAACAGCGCGTAATCACTCATGCCTGATTTCCTTTTTGATGGCCAACCCGTTAAGATGATGCAACTTTCATGGTGGGAAATGAAAATCCGAGGGAGGATGGGCCGATGCAGGGAGACGCACCGAGAATTCCAAAACAGGGGCTGGACCACGATCAGATATTGTCGGAGATGGCGGCGCGCCGCAAAGACGATGTGAAGTGGCAGGAAAACCGCGCGTTCAGCCTCGTCTTTCATCATTCCGACGAACACACGGAATTTCTGAAAACGGCGCACGGCCTCTTCTTCGACGGCAACGGGCTGAACCCCATGGCCTTCGCCAGCCTGCGCCGTTTCGAGCACGAGGTGGTGCGGATGACGGCGGCGCTCCTGAACGGCGACCGGGAGACCGTCGGATCGATGACCTCCGGCGGCACGGAAAGCATTATGCTCGCGGTACGCACCTATCGCGACCGCGCGCGCAAGGTCACCCCGTGGATCAAGAAGCCGGAGATGGTCATCCCCGTCTCCGCACATGTCGCTTTCGACAAGGCGGGCAAGTATTTCGACGTGCGCATGGCGCGCGCGCCGATCGGCCGCGATTTTCGCCTCAATCCCAAGACCATGGCGCGCCTGATCACGCCAAACACCATTGCGCTGGCCGTGTCCGCACCGGAGTATCCCTTCGGCATGATAGACCCTGTCGAAGACATCGGCGCGCTCGCGATAAAGCATGGCCTCCCCCTGCATGTGGACGCCTGCGTCGGCGGTTTCATCCTGCCGTGGGCGGAACGCCTCGGACATCCCATCCCCCGTTTCGATTTCCGCGTGCCCGGCGTCACTTCCATGTCGGCGGACCTGCACAAGTACGGCTATGCCGCCAAGGGCGCCTCCACCATCCTCTACCGGTCCATGGATTACCTGCGCCACCAGTTTTTCGTCTGTGTGGATTGGCCCGGCGGCGTCTTCGCCTCGCCGAGCATGCCCGGCACGCGCCCCGGCGGCACCATCGCCGCCGCCTGGGCCGGGCTGATGGCCATGGGCGAGGAGGGCTATCTGCGCAACGCCGAAGCCGTGATGGAAACCACGCGACGATTCATCGAGGGCATCAGCGCCATTGACGGCCTGCGCGTCTTGGGCAATCCGCCCGCCAGCGTTTTCGCCTATGGCCCGTCCGACAAACGCCTGAACTGCTATGCCATCGCCGATTTCATGGCGCAGCGCGGCTGGCATATTGACCGCCAGCAGCGCCCACCCGCCATTCACCTCATGGTCAACCCCGGCCACGCCAAAATCGTGGACACGTACCTCGAAGACCTCCGCGCCGCCGTCGCCCACGTCCGCGCCAATCCCGACGCCGCGCTCTCCGGAAGCGCCCCCGCGTATGGCCTCATGGCCAATGCCCCCGTGCGGGGCCTTGTCGAGAAAAACGTGCTTGCCATCATGGAGCGCATGTACAGCGCCGACGGCGAGATGCCCCATCTTGACGCCGAAGACGGCGGCGGCGTGCCCAAGCCCATCCTCACACTGATGAAACTTAAAGCGCGGTTTGTTGATAAATTCCTGTATCGGCGCACACATGCAGAGGAGTGATGGACAAAGGATGAATTCTACTTATCACCATCAATTCATCCCGAAAAGTTGAATTCTGTAGGGTGGGTGCAGCGAAGCGGAACCCACCGAATCCCTGGACCTGTCGGACGCCTCGGACTGGTCCAATGCGTCCGACTTGTCCGACTAGTCCGACATGTCCGACAAATCAACCCCTGAGTTCAAATGACCCGAAAACTTCACAAACTAAACATCACAACAGAAGACATGAACATCACG